>CBINHQ010000278.1:0-3978 GCA_966250475.1 uncultured Chitinophagaceae bacterium | reverse complement strand
GGACGGATCTATCCTCGTGGTGGCTGCGACTGATGGTCCCATGCCCCAGACTAAGGAACACATCCTTCTTGCACGCCAGGTTGGTGTACCTCGTATAGTTGTGTTCATGAACAAGGTTGACCTCGTGGATGATCCCGAGCTTCTCGACCTCGTTGAAATGGAAATTCGCGACCTCCTTACCTTCTACGGTTTCGATGGCGCTAATACTCCTATCATCCAGGGTTCTGCTACCGGCGCTCTCGCTGGTGAAGAAAAATGGGTTAAGGCTGTTGAGCAACTCATGGAAGCAGTTGACAACTACATTCCCCTGCCTCCCCGCCCGGTTGATCAGCCCTTCCTCATGTCAGTGGAAGACGTGTTCTCAATCACTGGTCGTGGTACAGTTGCTACCGGTCGTATCGAAAGAGGCCGCGTAAAAGTTGGTGATCCTGTTGAAATCGTGGGATTGATCGACAAACCACTTTCTTCTACCTGTACAGGTGTGGAAATGTTCCGCAAACTCCTCGACGAAGGTGAAGCTGGTGACAACGCCGGTCTCCTCCTCCGTGGTATTGAAAAAACACAGATCCGTCGCGGTATGGTAATCTGTAAGCCCGGTTCTATCACTCCGCACACTGAATTCAAGTGCGAAGTATACGTACTGAGCAAAGAAGAAGGTGGACGTCACACTCCATTCTTCCAGAAATACCGTCCTCAGTTCTACTTCCGTACAACTGACGTAACCGGTGAGGTTGAACTCGCAGCAGGAACAGAAATGGTAATGCCTGGCGATAACACTTCTCTCACTGTGAAACTCATCCAACCTATCGCGATGGAAAAAGGTCTTAAGTTCGCGATTCGTGAAGGTGGTCGTACAGTAGGTGCCGGACAGGTGACAGAGATCATAAAATAAGATAGAATCTTAATAACTTGCAATTAGCTAATTAGCGAATTTGCTAATTAGCTAATTGTTCTTACGGGCGTAGTTCAATGGCAGAATAGCGGTCTCCAAAACCGTTGATGGGAGTTCGAATCTCTCCGCCCGTGCCGAATCAATTAGCTAATTAGCTAATTAATAATTATTAATTATGAGCAAGGTCTTGCATTACGTTAAGGATTCTTACAAGGAATTGACAGAAAAGGTGACCTGGCCTACATGGGCGCAGTTGCAGCAATCGACTATGATCGTGCTGGTAGCTACGCTGATCATCACAGGCATCGTTTCCCTGATGGACTTCCTCGCAGGAGGCGCGCTGAAATTCCTTTACAATCAATTGTTTTAACAATGACTGAAGTAACATCCACAAATAACAACACAGAGAACACACAGCAGGATACCAAGTGGTTCGTATTGCGGGTAGTGAGCGGCAAGGAGCGTAAGGTGAAAGAATACCTCGACAAAGAGATCTCACGCGGCGGCTGGAGCGAAGTAGTGAAGCAGGTGTTTCTCCCCGTGGAAAAGGTATACAAGGTTGCCAACGGCAAAAAGGTAGTTAGAGAACGCAACTACTATCCCGGATATGTGATGATTGAGGTAGCCGATGGCAAACTCAGCGACGACCTTCGCGATACCATTAAGAATACGAACAGCGTAATTCACTTCCTTGGCAAGGACAATCCCATCGCCCTTCGCAAGGCTGAAGTGAACAAGATGCTCGGCAAGATGGACGAAATGGCCGAGGCCGGTGGTGTGAGCATGGTAGAGCCCTTCATCGTTGGCGAAACCATCAAGATCATCGAAGGTCCATTCAATGATTTCAACGGTGTAATCGAAGAGGTGAACGACGAAAAGAAGAAACTCAAGGTTACCGTTAAGATATTCGGTCGTTCTACTCCGGTGGAACTCAACTACATGCAGGTTGAGAAAATTAGCTAATTAATTAATTGACGAATTAATCAATTAATTAATTACCTTCGCCGCCCCAATAAGTTCTTTCGAGAATCCCAAATCGGGATTGGGAGATCAAGTAAGCCGCTCGACGGACGAAAGATCGTTAACACCAAAAAAGATAAGTAATGGCAAAAGAAATCTCTGGCTTTGTAAAGCTACAGTGCAAGGGTGGCCAGGCTAACCCCGCACCTCCAATCGGTCCTGCATTGGGTTCCAAGGGTATCAACATCATGGAATTCTGCAAGCAGTTCAACGCGAGAACGCAGGACAAAATGGGAAAAGTTCTTCCCGTATTAATCACAGTCTATACTGACAAGAGTTTTGATTTCATCATCAAAACACCTCCGGCATCAATCCAGCTAATGGAAGCCGCGAAGGTTCAAAAAGGTTCCAAGGAAAGCAACCGCAGCAAAGTGGGTAAGGTAAACTGGCAGCAGGTAGAGGCAATTGCAAAAGACAAGATGCCCGACCTCAACTGCTTTACCATCGAAAGCGCCATGAAAATGGTAGCCGGTACAGCCCGCAGCTTGGGAATTACTGTTGAAGGACAAGCTCCCTGGGAAAACTAAAACCTTAACTTATCCGTCTTTCCCGACGGTTAAAAACGAATCATCATGGCATTCATTAGCAAGAAAAGAAAAATAGCCGAGGCAAAACTCGATAAGAATAAATCCTATTCACTGAAGGAAGCTTCTTCCCTCGTGAAAGAGGTTAACACAACAAAATTTGACGCTTCTGTGGACCTGCACGTCCGCCTGGGCGTTGACCCAAAGAAGGCTGACCAGGCCATCCGCGGCACCGTTACCCTTCCTCATGGAACCGGTAAGACGAAGACTGTACTCGTACTCTGCACTCCCGACAAGGAAGCAGAAGCAAAGGCAGCAGGTGCTGACTATGTGGGACTGGATGAATTTGTATCAAAGATCGAAGGTGGATGGGTTGATATCGACGTGATCATCGCCACTCCTTCCGTGATGCCGAAAATCGGTAAGCTCGGTAAAGTACTCGGACCACGTAACCTGATGCCAAACCCCAAGACTGGTACCGTTACCAACGATGTTGCCGGCGCAGTTAACGACGTGAAGGGCGGTAAGATCGCATTCAAGGTTGACAAGGTTGGTATCATTCACGCTTCAATCGGTAGGGTAAGCTTCACTCCTGAAAAGATCGCCGAAAACAGCCAGGAACTGTTGAACGCAATCATCAGGGCAAAGCCTGCCACTGCGAAGGGCACATACCTCAAAGGCATCAGCATGGCAAGCTCCATGAGCCCCGGTATTCCTATCGATACAAAAGGATTCATTCATTAATCAGAAAACCTGTCCGCCGCGGCGGAGCCAAATTATAAGTCATGACAAGAGATCAAAAAAACGAAGTGATTGAGCTGCTGAAAGGCAAGTTCTCTCAATATAACAACTTCTACATTGCAGATACGGAATCACTCACCGTAGAGCAGGTAGGACAGTTGCGTCGTGCATGCTACGACAAGAAAGTAGAGATGAAGGTGGCGAAGAACACCCTCATCAAGAAAGCACTTGAGTCGCTCGACAATGAGAAGTACTCTGGTGTTTACGATGCTCTTCACAAGGTTACGGCACTCATGTTCTCCGAGAATCCAAAGGAACCAGCTGTTATTCTCAGCTCTTTCCGTAAGTCGGCAAACATCGAGAAGCCTGAGTTGAAAGCAGCATTCATCAATGGTGATGTGTTCACCGGCGATAGCAGCCTCAAGGCTCTTACGCAGATCAAGACCAAGAACGAACTCATCGGAGAAGTTATCGGTCTGTTGCAGTCACCTGCGAAGAGAGTACTTGCTGCGTTGTTGCATCATCATGAAAAACAAGAAGAGGCTACGAATTAATTAGCTAATTAGTTAATTAGCTAATTATTAATTGATAATTTTATTTTTTTAAACCCGCCGTCGGATCCCCAAATCGGAAATGAAGACGGTAAAAATTAAATCAAAATGGCAGACGTAAAAGCATTAGCAGAAAGCCTCGTAGGCTTAACAGTGAAAGAAGTTCAGGAACTCGCTGACTTCCTGAAATCAGAATACGGAATCGAACCAGCAGCCGGAGAAGCGGTGATCGGTTCGAGATCCGTAATGT
>CBINHQ010000277.1:0-4001 GCA_966250475.1 uncultured Chitinophagaceae bacterium | reverse complement strand
GCATCAGATGAAGCAGAGAGAGAAATGTGTGTGTTATTCGATAATATCATTCTGCCAAACTCACCAGAACTCACATCAGTGATTGTGATATTCGCACCTGAGTTGAATTGTAATACATCTGTTGGCAGCGAAGAGAATCTTGCCGGCGACCAGTTTGAAGGTTCTGTCCAATCCCCATCTCCTCCAACCCATGCATAACTTACCTGTGATGAAACCGTGGCTGCGCTTGTTGTGGATGGATTATTGGTGAAATAATTCTCCGCTCCTGTAACACCTTCATCATTGTATTCGAACAATGCGAAATGATAGGTCACTCCCGGGGTGAGTCCCGTCACCGTCACAGCACTTGAGTTTCCTGTAAGTATCACAAAGTTTCCCGTGCCCAGTTCATACCCATGCCCGAAAATGGAGGATGATGCAAAGGACTGGCCGTCGGTTGGAGGCACATTAACAGGTACGCCAGCCTTTGCAAGAATCATCCTCGCTTGTCCATCTCCAGGAGAAATGGCAAGTTCAATCGTATTAGAAGAAACGGAAACTACACTCATCGTTCCCTGCACAGTAGGCTCATCCGCAATCACACTACCCTCCACATTAACTTCAACTGGGGATGCCCCGACACTCTCATGCAAAATTGCTCCCTGCATTGGCCCGACCTGGCTTGATTGCATTCGCACATAAATAGTAGTCGGCGGCACTTCACCGGAAACATGGTCAATCGTCAATGCATTCGGACTCGAAACGAATCCTGTTCCTGAAGTAAGGGAAATATTAAAGCCTGATGGAGGTGCAATGGTTATTGCATCTGTGAGACTGCTACCGCTAATCATGTATTGCATCTCAACGGACGGGGAAGTGATTGTAGATAGAAATCCGGTGAGCGAGGAAGGTTCCGCGACGATGCGAGGCCCCGCCTGCGCCTCCACAGTTCCATTGAATACAAAATCGTTGATGCTAAATGTGCCGCCCGATGATGAAGAACCCCAGGCGTATAATCTGAAAGTTATTTCGGTCGTCATTCCCTGGAATTCCGGCCCGGAGAGATCAATGGTGGCGCCGGCAGCCGCCGGAATTCCTATATCACTCGCAAAGCCATCGAGGCTCGACCGGAAAGAAAACTGCACAGGGCCTGTTCCCGAGGACTGTCCCGTATACTCCAAACTTTGGAAGCTGATCTCCGCTCCCACTGCAGGCGTAATAGTGAAGTAGAAATAATCATCAGCATCGATGATCGTCGTACTCCACCCTGATGCAGTGTACCTGTTGTTCGCACTGCTTCCATTCAGGCCCGGCCCGCGGCCTATACCCGAGACAGTGATGTTGTCATCAACAACCTGCCCCGTGGTGTAGGGATTCTCCGCACCGGGACTCGTTCCAGTAATCGGGTTCGACCAGATCGGTTGTCCCTCCACCTTAAAAGTTACCAGCAAAATCCCCAGGATAAGTATGCTCTTCATAACACAAGTTTCTCCAGTCATCAAATAGTCCCGGCATCAAACCCGCACCGGAACAGGCATCGAAACTATGATTGCATGAAGGGCGATTCCAAAAAATCGAGCATGTATTATGACGGCGATAAGAGTGTTTTTTCCCCGCGAAAAAAAGTGGAAAAAACCATGGTTGTCTCAAAAAAGAAGATCCGCCCAATAGGGCGGATCTCTGAATTGGTTTTTCCTCAGGCCTCAGTATTTTTCTTCCATAATTTCCAGTCAGTTCTGCTTATACTATTAATATAATTATGAATTCCTTCAAAGGTGGTTGTGGAAAACAGCGAATTGCTCATTTCCTAAATGGAATATCCAGTTGTTACAAAGGGGAGGAATTGATAAAATCTAAAAGGAAGGTTTGTGTCATCGAATATAAAGAGGAATTTCTAAATCGAACCAATTTTTTGAAAATAAATTTCAAATTTTCAAACACCGGAGTTTCTGAAACGTTTGATTTATTCTTTAACCACACCTTTCACCCGCATATCGGGCAACATCGCAGAGATGAGCATAAGAACAGAACTGAACAATACAATGTACAACGATATCTGTTTCTCAGGGCACTCTCCCGCCCTGCACAAACTAATGATGAAAAAATTTCGAATTGCCCAGCCAAGATTGATTGCTGTTACAAGAAGATTCAAACGCTTCAACAGCACAGATCGGATGAGCGTGAACAAAATGAAGATTGCAGAGAAAATAAAATGAACATATCCCGGCTTGCCGAAGTTCGTTCCGGTTGTCTCGACTCCTGAAACCGTTATATTCTTCCATTCAATAATTACCCAGGGTTGAAAACAGGCGATCACCAGCACAATGGCTGCAATAACGCCGATCCACTTCATCCAACGCATTCTTTTTTTCGCAAAATAAAGTTTTAATTGCCGAAATCAGGAATGCGGTATGTATAAAAACAACCAGCGTCTTCATTTTACCGAAGACGCTGGAACCCTGAGCACTATTCCTGACAAATCGTTATAGCTTAAACCCAAGCGTAAAACTGTACACGCGGTGCTTATTGATGTTATTATCATCAGAATTTGTACCGGATTGCAGTTTCGCAAGACCATGTCCATAATTCGCAGAGATCACAAGGTTTCGGGTTTCAACACCTATCAATCCATTCAAACCATAGTCGAATCTGCGCATGATGCCAAAACCCGCACCTTCTTCCGTGTCGAAAGTGGTAGGATCATCGTTCGACCATTCAATCTTTTCTTCTGAGCTAAATGTATTTCCAAGCACAGCGCCTTCGACCTTATTCTTACCGGCGATACCTACCGCCACGTATGGCCCCGCACCTACGAAGAACTTCACATCACCCGGTGTCTTAAACACAAGGTTAACGGGTACTTCAAGGTAATAAGGATTTGTAGTAGCGCGGTAGTAGTTTGCGTCATCATCATCGCCTGACTGCGTCTTCGAACCTTTGCCAGTAAATACCAGACCTGGTTGGAGATACAACACGGGTAACAATTCAAGGTCTGCGATCACTCCCACTTGAAAACTCGTGAGTGTCTTTGCATCATCAATACCTCCGTCTTCATCAATGGATACGTTGGCCAGGTTTACACCCGCTTTGATAATCGCGGAAGATTGCGCTTGTGCTGAAACGGTAACAAGCATCAATACACCCAGGGCAAACGGAATCATTCTTAGTTTCATAATGTATGTTTTTGTTCGAACAATTTATTGGCAAATGCCTTGCCAATCCGGATGTGAAATTGTTTTGGAATTTTGTGGTAAACAGGAAGGCTGCTTAGGGTGGAGAGGAAATTTTTGTTGGGTAGTGTTTATATAAGAAGGCGTGAACATTTGTTTGGGGAAAAAAGTTCGCAGGCAGAGATGCTTGTATTGCCCGACCACCTTTGTTTACAATCCGTGTTCATCCGTACAATCCGTCTAAATCCGTATCCAATAATCTCTCAGTGGCTGCAACCATTGGCCACAGATTTTATATGATTGCTTATGATTTATTATGATCGATCATAACTGATCAAAATTCATCATAATAAATCTGTGTACCCTGGTCGTGGCCACAGAAAATTTTTGTGGATTTGACGCCTGCGGCGTTGGGGACACGGATGTAGACGGATTGTACGGAGAACACGGATCCAAGCCTCAAACCCCAATCTTCAAACCCCAAACCTCCCTACCTTCGCAACATGCCCACAGCTCTCATCACCGGCGCATCAGGCAATCTCGGCTCAGCGATGGTTGAAAAATTCCTTTCGAAGGAATTTATAGTAATCGGTACAGCTAGCCCTCGTAGTGCCGGGAAAAAAAGCAACACCGAAACGCATTTTGAATACGCCGTTGACCTCGCCAATGAAACCGATGTTGCTGCATTTGTAAAGGAAATAATCGCCAAACACGGTTGTCCCGATCTGATGATTAACACCGTTGGTGGTTTTGTGTCCGGCAGCATAGAAGAGACTTCGTTGAAAGATGTGGAAGCGCAATTCAGATTGAACTTTCACACCACTTACAATTTGTCGAGGCAAATATTTTTAG
>CBINHQ010000276.1:0-4024 GCA_966250475.1 uncultured Chitinophagaceae bacterium | reverse complement strand
AAAGCCAGCTCGAGCCGCTTCTCGTCGCCGTGTCGATCGTCATCATAGGGCGGGTTAAGCCATAAGAGTGTGACCGACTCGTCGGTGAGTGAGCAGCTCTCCCAGGCGGCGCTGTGGCACTTGTCCATGCGAGCGGTGGCTTTCTCAGCGCGGTAGGGGAATAGCTCGCAGCCCCAGGTCTCGCAGTTGAGCAGCTTACCCAGGAGGCTAGCGATTTCGCCTTTACCCGCGCAGGGGTCGAGCATCCGCCCACGGGTGCCCGCCGGAAGCGGGATGAACCAAGAAGCTGTAGCTTCCGCCATGTGTACAGGGTAGGGATAAAACCCTCCCTTTTCAATTCCTGCAAGTCTCATGTGTGTGTCCTCCATGTGAATTGCCCCCTGGAGGACACCTTACCCCCGAGGGGTGTAAGATCCCCTCAAGGGGTAGAGTGATGAATTAAATTATATGAACGGTGTAGTGTTTGATATTTGTACAGGATCACCTCCTTGGTAATCTCTAAATGAATTGAACCTGCCAACGTTAGGATCTCCAAATATTGGATCCCCGTCTCTTTCGTTATCTTCTCAACCATCGGCATCTCCAAGAAATTCCGTTGAACAATAATAAATCCGCCCGATTCCTCAAAAATACGCGGGTAACAAATTTTTACTTGACCCATGCAGTATTTTAGCTATGCCTGCGTTATTATGATTGAGAGAATTTGATCACTTAACAATCCTCAATCAATCAGGTAGAACCAATGAAAGGTTACTGGGCTGACCTTTTTTACCTTTTGTGAGGAGTGATGGGGCAACAGAAGGGAGCAAAAATGAAAAACAAAATCGCATATTTCATAATGGCTGTAGGTCTTCTTGTGTTAATTACGGGCAGTCTTCGGTATCAACAAGGCTTAGCACAGAAAATTTCTCTCAGGGAAATCCTGAAACTGGATCCGGCTCAGTCGACGGGATCTCCTAACATAGTCCAACAAGTTGTATCCGAACAACGTGAAGAGCCCGGGTCTACACTGGAGCGGTTTCCAAATTCCGTCTATATGACCTCGGAACAAAAAAATACGAATGATGAAATCATTGCTATAGCAAAGGAGATCTCAGCCAAGGCAAACCTGACTTACCTTTCGCCGGGGTGGTTACACATTACCTCACAAATAGAATCCTTTTTCACAGAATCGGTAACTCTGCCCGATGGTTCACCTGTACCTACAAAATCAACCAGTGAGTTATGGGTCTTAGTGGGGTCCGATGGTTATGCCGTTCAGGCGGTAACGATTGATGACACGGGAGATCCTCGCACCACCCAAATCACGGTTTTCCAGGATGGAATCTGGTCCAATCTATCTGTCGGTATGGTCGCCTCAGAGAAGGAAATGTACCTGCCTACCCTGGATGGCAACTTCATCTCCTTTGCTGAAGCCTATAAGGATATTCTCGACCTGGAAACAACAGAGCTGGAAGTGGATGGGAACCAACTGGTTGTGTTTACTGCAACGCAGCATTTTCAAGAACCCATGAAACTGGCAAAATCCCCCATCGTAATTGTTGGTGCAGCAGGCAAATACTATTTCTCGCAAGCTACGGGCTTGCTCCTGAAGACGGAAGATTACCATATTTATCCAGGCGATGAGATGAAACTTACGCGCCAGATATCCCTGGTCAATATTGAGAACGCCGAAACACCTCCGGCGGAAATTCTGGCTTACTTCGAGTAGGAGGTAGAAATGAAAACTCGTCCATCGAAGCATTTAATTGTCAGTAGTTTGACAACATGTATACTGATTATGCTTCTGGTTACTACTACGGTTTACGCAGCGTCGAAAAATTATTATGGCTTAACCACTGTCTACTATACAAACAATGTTACAGATCAGGGTGGTTGGAACTGGAATGCCAGTTACAGCGATTACACAAGTCCTTCTCGGTCGATGGACCAGTTTGGTGTAAATGTATGGACGACGTATTGTACCTGTAACTATACCATTCAATGGGGCACCTACATCAGGTACGAAGTTCAGGATAACCCATGGATGATGCAATACAATAAAACCTCTATCTCAGATGGAATGGCAAAATTAAAAGCCAGTTGTCCATCCGGACAGACGTTGCGTGGACACAACTATATCCAACATTGGTGGCAGGACAGCGGTTATCCAGGGGATGGAGGCACAATAGATTATTCTAAAACGCTGACCAATCCATAGCCTTTTTCGAACAGTGTAATTGTCAAGCGGAAATACTGAACTGAACTAATAAGGAGTACGTTTATGAAAATCGAAAGTAAAGTAATTCTCACAATTTTAGCTATCTTGATTGTTGTATTCCCATTTCAATCCGGATATAGTAAACAAGAAAATCCTCAAGAATGGGTGGATGTAATAATTGAGGGCAGAAGAATCACAGCAACTGTAGGTGATGTCATAGCAGTAGGGATGCTGACATCTCAAGATTATTGCCAGTTTCCGGCTTACATAATAGAGATGGGCAGCAATGAGCCAGGATATACCAGTGCTACATTAAGGGCTACGAAAGATTGCAAACTAATATTATCCGAAATTAAACGTCAACCTTTCAAGAAAGATATCCCTCCACTGCCACCGGAAGGCGATATACAAGCTCCTATCGATGATGTGATAGTACCTGATGAGTCTGAGACTGTTGATGAGATTCAAGATTCAATTGCTACAGCTGTAAAACGTTTTGGGTGGGCGCGCGAAAGTTTTTATGAGCAGTTTGGAATTACAGTTACACAGACCCACTCTGAAATGACTTATTGGGATGACGGAACAAAAGTTTACGGTGGTGCGGAAGCAAGTCCGTATTGCTGGTGGAGGTCTGGAACTGGTTGGTATCTCATCAGCTGTACAAAAACAAAGAGTTTCAATGGTCCATCTATTGTTTACCTTTCTGTTAAGGGAACATACGATCATAATATTTTCCAGATATGGCATCGGACAACAGCAACTTTTCGGGCAGAACCTGGTGGAAAATGGAACAAGTCCTGTGCATTCGAAGGGACCATGCCGCCTTATTGGTATACAAAGTGCGAAGGTGGTTCTTGGGTGCAGTAGGAAGGTAACCATCTTTATGATTGCGCTGAGTGGAAATTTTCGGTTAAGAAATTTGTACGTAATCTTTATTGTTTCCGGATTGGCAGGTCTGTTATGGGGAATTGTTCGGATTGAGCTTGTACTATTAGTGCCTTATTTCTTCCTGGTTGTTTACCTATGTGATTTAGGCGTATATACAATATATGGATATTGGATCGGAAAGAATCTGCGAAGTCTTTCGGGAAATAAAAGATGGGCTCTATTTCTACCTGCCCTACTGATGTATGCGGGTGATCGCTTCTTATCAGCATTTTTGATACTGGGGATTCCATATTCTGGGAGGACTAACCCACTTTGGAGATTATTAATTGAAATAATGATCATTTCACTGGCCTTAGGAGCTTCTTGGAGAGGCTGGTTTATAAAACAGCATGTGGTTGGTAAAAGATAGATGGAAAAGGGCTATCAGGAACAATTAATAATAGTATCTTGTGAACGGGAGTGGGTCGAGAAAGCTCAAAATGACCCACTGGCTTTCAGGCACTTATACGATTCCTACTTTTCCAGGGTGTACGCTTACGTGAGTTATCGGGTTGGTCGCATTCAAGACGCTGAAGATATGACCTCAGAGATATTTCTCAAAGCGATGGAAGGGATCACTCGTTTTGAATGGCAGCACGAGAATTCATTCGCCGGCTGGATCTTTCGTATCGCCCATAATACGGTGAACGATTACTACCGGAAGAACAATCCAGTGGATGAACCTCTATCTCTGGAAGAACTCCCTGAATTGCGAGCCAGTGTTCTGCTTCCGGAAGACGCGCTGCTTCGAAAGGAGAAATTCGCACAACTCCGCCGGTTGATTTATGCTTTGCCTTCCCGTCGCCAGGAAGTGATCCTGCTTAAGTTTTTTGGCAGGTTGCGCAATCAAGAGATCGCTACGATCTTAGGACTGAATGAACGCACTGTTGCCTCTCA
>CBINHQ010000275.1:0-4038 GCA_966250475.1 uncultured Chitinophagaceae bacterium | reverse complement strand
GCTGTCGAATGCATCCAAACCCGTGTAGTTGAAGAATCCTGCATCGAGCATCGCGATCTGCATGCCCTGGCCCCGCAGCCCGATGTTGTGAAGAAATTCTCCGTTGTGAATCTTTACCTCACTGAGTGAACCTGTACCGTAATCGAAGTAGTCTGATTCAATTCCCTGTGGACGTGCGTCGAACTGGCTAAACTTTCCTTCGGTAAGAGATGTTACTCTCGCCGCAATGGGTTTGCTTTCCTTCACGAAAGGCAATGCCTGAATTGCCGCAAGCGCGTTTGCATCACTCGTATCGATCGCCACTGCATTGAACCAACGGGAAGTATTGAGAATCGTTACACCGGGTATGGCTTGTATTTGTGAAATGTAAGAATCGGGGATTGGCAAATCGCTGCTATCTATCGCGATGCCGTATCGCGTCCTGCGATCAATGGCGCGTTGAGATAGAAAGGTGGATGGATTTGATAAGCTATGAGTTGTTGCGTCCTTATCCTTCAGGTAAACAAGGTGACGTGTTAGCTGAGCTTCCGTAAGCAGGGTAGAGGAGAGAAAGAGAAGAATCAGGATAACGATCCGGATCATTTGCACAGTTTTTTTAGCTCCTCAATTTACCAATTAACTAATTAGCAATTGCCAATTAATTATGGTCGATCATCCACATCCGAATGCCGAAGCCAGAGTAGTAAGGACTCGGGCCGCTGAGGTTAGGCTGGTATTCCCAAAGTTCGTATTCACGATATACGGGACCGATGCCCTTTGCGTATTTATCGACAGAGCGAGTCTTGAAGGCATAGTTTGTGGGATCGGTGATGGGCACGTTGAAGTAATCATCTTCCTGTTCAACAGTCCACACATCCGAGTAATTATTTCCCATGTAGCTGAAAGCAGATTCGTAGAAATCATAATAATAATCCCAGTTCCTGATGTCGTCGTCGTTGCTGAAATCGTAGAGCGATGAATAGGGATTCGTGGGAAGAAACTTGTTTCCTTTCCATGTATATCCTTCGCGCATGGGCATATGAAGCTTCACGAAGCGGAGGTTGTCTTCAATCACTTCAATCTGGTCTTCAAGCGGCGTGATGAAATAACTTCCTTCAAAAGACCATTCGCCTGTTCCGAGTGAGTCGCGCAGGTAACGGAAGATGCGATACGAAGGACGACCCTCGTTGTCGGTTATCTCTGCATCAACAACGTGCTTTACCTGGTAGCGGTGTATTTCTACCTCGCGTTCGAAGTTTACGAATACAAGTGAATCGAGGCGATAGGTAATGTATTTCCCCGGCTGAAGGGGCATGTAATCGGAAATTAGATCGGTATTGAAATCCTCTTTTTCGGAACAAGAAGCGAGTCCGATGGCGAGAAATGAAATAATCAATATTGGAAACCTGGAAAGAATTCTCATAAATGGTGTAGTTGGTTCATGGTACAAATCACGGTTACTATGGGGCGGCGGTAAATTTACGTACAAAAAGCGGGGAATCATAGCTCCCCGCCTGAAACGAATTCAGCCTGTAATTATTGCCCTGCAAGGGTTTGAGCAATGTCAATCATCCTGCCGGAGTAGATATTGCCTCCACCGAGCACATCGTCGCCTTCGTAGAAGACAGCGCTTTGGCCGGGAGCGATACCCTTTACTTCCTCATAGAACCGCACCTTCATCGTGCCATTCTCGGGATAGAGATTGGAAAGGCAGCCCTTGTCCTTGTACCTGATCTTGGTTAGGGCCTCCATGCCGGGAGTAATGGTATCGTACTTGATCATGTTGAGCTTGCCAACGATCATTTCATTTTGCTCGAGGTCCTGTTCTTCGCCAAGTACGACGGTATTGCTTTCCGGATCGATACGGGTAACATACACCGGCTTTCCGAAGGCGATTTCCAAGCCCTTGCGCGGACCGATGGTGTAGAACGGATAACCTTTTTGCTGTCCGAGGATGTTGCCGTGCTTGTCAACGAAGTTTCCTCCTGCAACACGCTCTTCGAGACCATCCACCTTGCGCTTCAGGAATCCGCGGTAATCGTTATCCGGCACGAAGCATATTTCATAACTCTCGCTCTTCTTCGCGAGTTCGGGATAGCCATAATCATGAGCCATCTGCCTGATTTCCGTCTTGCGGTAAGGGCCGAGAGGAAGGAGAGTCCTGCTCAGCAGGTCCTGCTGCAAGCCCCAGAGCACATAGCTCTGATCCTTGGTTTCATCCACAGCCTTGCTGATCACATATCTTCCATTATCGTGTTGTCTAACTTTGGCGTAATGTCCGGTGGCGATGTATTCGCAACCGAGCGCATCAGCACGCTTTAGTAATGCTCGCCACTTGATGTGAGTATTGCAAAGCACGCAGGGATTGGGAGTACGTCCAGCGAGGTATTCGTCCACGAAGTTTTCGATTACAAACCCGCCGAATTCCTCGCGAATGTCGAGGATGTAATGCGGGAAGCCATGTTCCACCGCCGCCTGTCGCGCATCGTTGAAGCTGTCCACATTGCAGCAGCCGGTTTCCTTCTTGCCGCCGCCGCTGGCTGCATAGTCCCAGGTCTTCATGGTGATGCCCACAACCTCATAGCCCTGATCATGCAGCATCAGCGCGGTTACCGTGCTGTCGATGCCGCCGCTCATGGCTACCAAAACCTTTCCCTTCCGGCTCATATTAGTGAATTTTGCAAGCGGCAAAGATAATCTAATTAGTTTATTGGCTAATTGGGTAATTAGTTAATTATATTGAGTGCCTTTAATCAATGCTTATGAGATTTAGATTGATTCTTTCGGTAGTTGCTTCGCTTACAGTTGCTTCCGCAAGCGCGCAAGACTTAAACTATTTCCTGCCTGACAGCGTGAAATATGATCCTTCGGTACCGAAACCGAAGGATATAATTCACCACGAAGTGGGAGAATATCACGTAACGCACGACAGGCTCGTGAACTACATGGAAGCCCTGGCCAGGGAAGTTCCTTCGAGAGTGAAGCTGGAAAGAATGGGGTTCACTTACGAAAAGAGACCCCAGGTGCTGCTGATCATCACCTCTCCGAAAAACCACGGCAGGCTGGAGGAGATTCGCAAGCGTCACTTGCAACTTTCGGATCCATCCAAATCTGCTTCCGTCGACATCCGCGACATGCCCGTTGTTGTTTGGATCGGTCACTCCATTCACGGCAATGAACAAAGTGGCACGAATGCCTCACTCGTGAGTGCGTACTACCTCGCGGCTGCACAAGGAAGAGAAATTGATGAGTTGCTGGAAAACACGATCATCTTATTTGATCCTTCATTCAACCCCGATGGAATGCAGCGATTCTCTACATGGGTGAATCAGCACAGGGGAAAGAATCTCGTGAGCGATCCTAACTCGAGAGAGTTTAACGAAGTCTGGCCCGGAGGAAGGTATAATCATTATTGGTTCGACCTCAACCGCGACTGGCTGCCTGCCGTGCACGTGGAGAGTCAGAACAGGCTGGAATGGTATCATCGATGGAAGCCGAATGTGCTCACCGATCATCATGAGCAGGGCAGCAACGCGACATTCTTCTTTCAGCCTGGAGTTCCCTCGAGGGTGAATCCTCTCACTCCAGCAAAGAACCAGGAGTTGACTGCAAAGCTTGGCGAGTATCACGCGAGATATCTTGATCGCATCGGTTCATTGTATTTCACAAAGGAGAATTATGATGATTTCTATTATGGAAAAGGTTCAACATATCCGGACATTAACGGTGCAGTAGGAATCCTGTTTGAACAGGCATCATCGCGCGGGCATCTGCAGCAGACGAGCAACGGCCTGCTTAGTTTTCCTTTCACCATCAGGAACCAGTTCGTTACAACGCTCTCCACACTTCGTGGAGCGAAGGAATTGCGAACCGAACTACTCGAATGGCAACGAGAGTTTTACAAGACGGCCATGCAGGAGTCTGCATCAAATCCGGTGAAGGGCTATTTGTTTGGCAATACGAATGATGAAGCAGTGCTTTCCGATTTAATCAAAATGCTTCGCAGGCATTAGATTGATGTGAGGCAATTCAGGAATACGGTGAATGTGAAAGGAACGA
>CBINHQ010000274.1:0-4049 GCA_966250475.1 uncultured Chitinophagaceae bacterium | reverse complement strand
ACAGCGCCATGTCTACATACTCCTTATTATTAGAAGCAATTCCGACAATTCCCACACCTGCGCAGGCCCATACACCATGATTATGTATCAGGTTGAACCAGCTTTCAAGATCACGCGTGATGTAGTCCACCTCGGGTTTGAAAGCATGCTCTTCAATTTTGCGACGATCAGTGGGAGAGATGTAATTGTAGACGAGGTCGTACGACATGCCTGCATACACCAACCAGTTTGCATCGTTCAAAGCCTGCCAGAAGATTCTTCCGGGCGAGCTGCTTGTTGCTTCGGGATGTTTGCCGAGACCAGGATTCAGCTTCGCATATTTCAAGAGCATGTCCTTCACAAGTTTGGCATACTTCGCATCTCCCGTGAGGTTGTAAAGCACACCGCTGTTGAACATGATCATGTAATTCGCCTTGTGCCTGTCATGCGTGTAGCCGCCGGCGGGATCTTTTGGAAATGGCACGTCGATATCGGTGCCAATCAGCGGATCCACTTCCTTGCGGAGCGACTCGAATGATTTCTTCAAAAGCGGATACTTCGAAATACTGCGCGACACTTCAGCGGCCTCACTCTTCGTGAAGAAGGTAAGGGGGTGCTGCGCCTTCATGTGGAAGGAAATGGCAAGCAGTAATATGGTCTTTATAAGCAATCGCATTCCTCAATCTTATTACACAATGTCAACAACACGTTGTCAACCTATCAGGCAAAATAGCTTCCGCCATTTATCTCCACGCTTTCACCGTTGATGAACGATGCCATGTCGCTGACAAGGTAGAGCACGAGGTCTGCAACCTCGCTAGCTTCGCCTTCTCTGCGCAAAGGAGTAGCGTTTGCTACATTGGCCCGTATTTCAGGTTTGGTGAAAGTGTTGTGGAAGGTGGTATTGATCATTCCGGGTGAAACGCAATTCACGCGGATGCCTTTTGGCCCAAGTTCCTTTGCCATTCCGCGGGTCATGGTGAGAATTCCACCCTTCGCAGTAGCATATGCAAGGGCTCCGCCGCCGCCGCCATCTCTTGCAGCCTGTGAGGAGAAGTTAACAATGGCTCCGCCTTCAGTCATGTGCGGAACAGCAGCCCGTACCATCAGGTAAGCCGATTTCAGGTTCACTCCCATCACGAGGTCCCAGAATTCTTCATCCAGATCGGCAAGAGGCTTCCTTGCCATCAGGCCGCCGGCAACATTCACTACAATATGAATTACGTTACCAAATGCCTTTGTGCATTCGGCAACTACTTTATTAACGTCGGCTGATTTGGACATATCGCCCTTGACGAGGATTGCCTCGCCACCATTCTCTTTGATGAGAGCCAGCGTCTCCTCTGCAAGACCCTGGTTACTGTTATAATTGACGCAAACTTTAGCTCCTGCCGCAGCGAGCTTAATAGATACGTAGCGGCCAATGTCACGGCCACCACCAGTTACTAACGCTACTTTTCCCTTAAGTGTAATCATATGGCTTATTAAAAAAATTTTGATTTGACCATTGTAATATTAAGGCTAAATGCAA
Organism: uncultured Chitinophagaceae bacterium; assembly: GCA_966250475.1. GTDB lineage: Bacteria > Bacteroidota > Bacteroidia > Chitinophagales > Chitinophagaceae > CBINHQ01. The sequence continues at coordinate 2,539 of CBINHQ010000274.1, read as the reverse complement.
GCGCACACCGTTTTCGCTACATTTAAAATTTCTAAAAAATCGCCTGATAATTGAAAACTATTAGCCGAATGCACACTTATACTTTAAGACTTCTAAAAATTTGCAACCGGAAACGTTACCGGTAACGCTACCGGTATTTCCGTAACGATCTTTAATTTAGCTTTATCACTTCTGCCAATTGTGATTGCACAATTAACAATTGACAACAACGATTCGCTAATGAATAAGCCCGCAACAATAAAAGACATAGCACGCCAACTCAACGTTTCCATCTCCACGGTTTCTCGTGCGATGCGAAACGCTCCCGATGTAAATGCAGATACCAGGCGCGCAGTGATGGCGCTTTCGGAAGAACTGAACTATCAGCCAAACCGACTCGCGCTAAGCCTCAAACAAAAACAAACACATAATATAGGTGTGATCGTTCCAAACCTCGACTTCGTAATGTCGACGATGGTGAAAGGAATCGACGAAGTGGCACTGGAAGCCGGATACACCGTAATGGTTTGTCAGAGCAACGAATCCTTCGGCCGTGAGATCGTCAACACCAGGCGATTACTCGACAGTCTCGTTGATGGATTCATCGTCTCAGTCTCCAGCGAAACCAAAGTGTTCGATCACTTGCGTAAGATCCAGGAGAAGATGCCGATGGTGGTATTCGACCGCGTAACTCCCTTCCTCAGCGCCCCGAGCGTGCGCATCGACAACGAAGAAGGAGGATTCCTCGCGACAGAACACCTGATCGAACAGGGTTATAAGCGAATCGCCATTCTCGCCGGACCAAAATATCTCGGCATTAGTAGTAACCGCCTCGAAGGCTATCTGCGTGCTTTAAAGAAACATAAACTAAAGCCTGACAACGATCTCATCATTAATTGCGACTTCAATCAGCAGTATGCCTACGTTGCCACGCAGGAACTCCTCGCTATGAAGAAACGCCCCGACGCGATCTTCACCATCAGCGACAGGATGGCGATCGGCGCTATGCTGGCGATAAAGGAAAAGGGTTTACGCATGCCGCACGACATCGGACTCGTGGGTTTCAACAACGAGCCAGTTACCAGTCTCGTCACGCCGGGAATCTCCAGCGTTGATCAGCCAGCATTCGAGTTAGGAAAGGTTGCCGCCAAGCTCTTTATCGAAAGCATGCATAATAAGAATGGAGAAATGAATCATGTTGAGGAAGTGCTGAAGCCAAAACTCATGGTTCGAGAGTCCTCGCAAAGAATATTAACGAAAAACGGAAGGTTAAAATAAAATTCATGAAAAGATTGCTCAAGCCAGCCAAGGGTATTGCCCTGGTCATTACCGCTACCCTTGCCCTCCTCTCGCCAACCATCACCCAGGCGCAGGATGTAATCGTATCAAATACTGAAGAACTGCACAAGGCTAACAAGAATGCAAAGCCCGGGGCAACCATCATTCTTAAGAATGGTGAATGGAAGAATTCAATACTAAGACTCGACGCGAAAGGCACAAAGGAAAATCCCATCCGCTTCAAGGCTGAAACTCCCGGCAAAGTAATCCTTACAGGAGAATCGAAGCTGAAGATCGGTGGAGAACACCTCATCATCGAAGGGCTCCACTTCAAAGATGGTTATGCCGGAAAGGATGCCGTAATCAGTTTCCGCCTCAACAAAGAAAAAGTGGCAAACAATTGCAGAGTCACCAACTGCGCGATCGAGGACTTCAATAATCCGAAACGCATGGACGAGAACAACTGGGTGCTCTTCTATGGCAAGCAAAACAGGCTGGATCATTCGAGCTTCAGAAATAAGAAGAACATGGGCGTGTTGCTCGCAGTAATTCTTGATGATGATCGCAGCCGTGAGAACTACCATTCAATCGATCACAATTATTTCGGCAAAAGGCCACCGCTTTCTTCAAATGGTGGCGAGATCATTCGTGTGGGAGTATCTCAACACTGCGAATTCGATTCTTACACCCAGATCGTTGACAATCTCTTCGAAGAATGTGATGGTGAGGCGGAGATTGTTTCCATCAAGTCCGGCTCTAACGTAGTTCGTGGAAATGTGATCATCGAGAGCCAGGGATCCATCGTGCTGCGCCACGGAAATTTCAACACGGTTGAGAACAACATCATCCTTGGAAATTATAAGCCCGGCACCGGTGGCATCCGCGTAGTGAACAAGGGCCAATGGGTGGTAAACAATTTCCTCTTCGGTTGTCGCGGTATCGACTTCCGCTCTCCGCTGACGGTAATGAACGGCATTCCCAACTCACCTGCACACAGGTACGTACAAGTAACCGATGCCGTGATTGCAAATAACAGCTTCTACAACTGCTCTCCCGTTTCATTCTGCGATGGCAGCGATGAGGAGCGTACCCTTCCTCCAGACAATGTTGCCTTCATCAATAATCTCTTCTACAATGATCGCGATACAGGCGTGTACAGAACCTTCGATGATCTATCAGGTTTCCACTTTGCCGGAAACGTTGTGGGCAGGGAAGTTGGTCAGGCAGTGCCCCACGGAATGCAGAAAGAAAAACTCAAAGTGAAGAAGAACAAGATTGCACC
>CBINHQ010000273.1:0-4063 GCA_966250475.1 uncultured Chitinophagaceae bacterium | reverse complement strand
TTGAACCGGTGATTACCTACGGCAATCCCGAAGAACTCTGTATTTCCGCCGAGATCATTGCAAAGCTTCGCAATGCCATCGGTGAACTGCCACCGCAGTGCAGGCTAATCTTCCAGCTTGCAAAGGAGGAGGGACTCAGGTATAAAGAAATCGCCGAAGTGATGAACCTTTCTGTCTTCACCGTGCGCAACCAACTGGCCATCGCCGTACAGAAGCTCGCGCAGGCTCTTCCTGCTTATTCGCAACATGCGGGTGCAGCTATCAGCCGCAATTAATTTTTTCGAAAAAAAATTTTCGGAAGCATTGGTACATTTTGTTTCTCTCCTGTGTCTTTAGGGTTACGAATATGAATATGCAAGATGAACGTTTCTGGACACTCGTCAGTCTGAAGCTAAACGACGAGGCAGGCCCAGAGGAACTGGCCGAATTGGAAAAGCTGCTCATTCTCCACCCGGAAAGGGGGATGCAGGTGCAGGTATTGCAGTCGCTCTGGAAATCAGCAGCACCTGCTGCCGGCAGGCAATCCTTTGACCGGCACATGCAGCGGTTGAGCAACCACCTCTCCGAACCCGTGCTGCAATTCGAGGATGAGGGAATAGAGGCCGAGCCTGCAGTAACAACATCTCCCGTTAGGAAAATCGTGTACTGGATCTCCGGTATAGCCGCCTGCTTCCTGCTGGGGTTTCTAATATTTTTAAACAAGCCTGAAGCCACGCGGAACGGAGCTGTAGCAAAGAACGCGGTCACCACCAAGAGAGGATCGAAATCAAACATTGAATTGCCCGATGGCACACAGGTTTGGCTCAACTCTGACAGCAAGATTACCTACAACGAAAGGTTCCAGGGCGAGGTGCGTGAAGTGTCACTTAGCGGAGAAGCCTTCTTCGACGTGGTGCGCGATGAGTCGAGACCATTCATCATTCACACAAATACAATCGACATACGCGTGCTGGGCACTTCATTCAATGTGCGCTCATACGAGAATGAAAAGGTGACAGAGACTTCGCTCATCCAGGGATCGCTGGAAGTTACGCTTCGTTGCAGGCCCGACAAGAAGATCATACTTAAACCCAGTGAAAAATTAATTGTGCAGAATGACGAGGCGAAAAAAACGGAAAGCGCTGCTAAATCCGGTTCGAGCAAACAATTGCTCACACTCGCGCACGTGAATTTTGAGAAAAAAGACAGCAGCGTGATTGAGACGCTCTGGGTGAAGAACAAACTTGCCTTCGATGGTGAGGCGTTCGAAGACATTGCCCTGAAGATTGAGCGCTGGTTTGATGTGAAGGTGGTGATCAATGATGAGGAGTTGAAGACCACACCATTCTCAGCCGTATTCGATGGCGAAAGTCTGCAAGAAGTTCTTGAGGCCTTGAGAATATCCGGTGATTTCAGATATACCATCGACAGGAAGGTCGTCAATATCTATCCATAAAAAATCAAAACCCATGTGGGTGAGAAAATACTGACTAGCTAACTGATTGCTTAATTAAAACCTGCTAATTATGAAAGTAGAAACCTAATAGCAAAAACAAGAACGGAGAATGTTTGCGGCATCCTCCGTGACTAAAGACAAAAACTTGCTCACGCTTGAGCAAATCCTATCATTTAACTCAAACCTAAGGTATGAAAAAAAATGGATCTGGCGCATCGCTGGATGCGCTGCCTGTTTTCATCAAATGCTTGCTGATAATGAAGTTTACCCTACTGCTTATCCTGGCCCTTTCGTTCCAGTCGTTTGGAAACGGGTATGGTCAGGACAACATCAACCTTCGCCTGGAGAAAGTGCACCTGAAGAGGGTGTTCAAAGAGATAGAATCGCAGGGTGCATTCCGGTTCGTGTACAAGGATGAGATTCTTCCCAGGAATCAGCGGGTAAGCATCAGCGTTGAAAACGCGTCGCTCGACGAAGTACTTCATCAGATTCTCAAAAACACATCTCTTTCCTATCGCCGCATGAGCGGAAGTCTGGTGGTGATCACCACCGAAGTGGCTAACTCCTTCATCACGATAACCGGTAAAGTCACGGATGAACGAGGGGAGCCGCTTGCCGGTGTAAACATCATCGAGAAAGGAACCAGCAATGGAACTACCACCCGCGATGACGGAGTCTTCATCATCAACACGGAGAATGCAAACGCCACGCTCGTTTTCACTTACATCGGCTTCACTTTGCAGGAGGTAGACCTTGCGGGAAGGACAACTATTAACGTACAATTGAAGCCTTCTAACAAGAGTTTGCAGGAAGTGATCGTGGTGGGATATGGCCAGCAACGAAAGAGTCTGGTTACAGGCGCGATCTCATCAGTGAAGGCCGATCAGCTTACAACGGTTTCTTCCACTCGTATCGATCAGGCATTGCAGGGTCGCACGGCGGGAGTGGTGATACTTCCCACTTCCGGACAGCCTGGCGCAGGACTCAACATCAGGATCAGGGGTGCAGGCTCAAACCGCAATTCCAATCCGCTGTTCATTGTGGATGGTGTTAGATCGGGTGGCATCGAATATCTCGATCCATCAGAAGTAGCATCAATCGAAATTCTGAAGGATGCGGCCTCGGCAGCGATCTACGGGGCAGAAGGTGGAAACGGTGTAATCATCATTACTACGAAGACCGGACGAAGAAATACTGCGGAGATCACTTATTCCGGTCAATACACCAGCCAGTCAGTGAAGGATGATTTCATCAAGATGATGAATGCGCAGCAATACCAGCAATACTTGCAGGAAGCAGGCGTTGCAGGTGCGCCATCACCAGCTGATGTTGCGGGAATTGGTGAAGGCACGAACTGGTTGAGAGAGGTTTTGCAAACAGCACCGCAACAACATCACTCGCTACAATTCAGCGGCGGCTCTGATAAATCAAGTTATTTGCTTAGTGGTTCAATCTTTACGCAGGAAGGTGTTGTGGGTGGAGAGAAGTCGAGGTTCAACCGCTACACCGTTCGCTTCAACGGCGATCACCGAATAAAACCATGGCTGAATGTAGGAAACAGGCTTTCCTATTCTCACCATAAGCGCCGAGCGATTTCCGATAACGATGAATTCGGTTCAATTCTCTCCAGCGCGATCGTACTCGATCCCGTCACACCGGTTACATACACCGGTGCATTGCCAACTCATGTACAAAACGCAATTCTGAATGGTAAGGTGCTCAGGCGCGATGCGAATGGAAATATCTATGGCATCTCCAATTACCTGAAAGGCGAATACGGAAACCCGCTCGCACGCATCGACATGGCACATGGAGAGAACGTGCAGAACAAGATCGTGGGAAATGTGTATGTCGACATCGAACCTTTTACAGGCTTCACCTTCACTTCCAGATTCGGAATTGACGCGGCGTTCCAAACCGGTCACGGATGGACGCCTACATTCTGGTTCTCCGACGAAAGTCAGAATACAATCGCAAATGCTTACGACTACAACAACAACTGGTACACCTGGCAATGGGAAAACTTCGCTACCTATCGCAGGAGAATAAACGACCACGACTTCACGATTCTCGGTGGTGTGTCGGCTATCAAGACACAGGAGTATCACATCGGCGGAAGCTATTCCGGTCTCTTCAAGGAAGACGATCGCTTCTCTTATGCGGATCATGTTCCGGATGATGTGGACCTGATCGGAAGCAATGCTTTCAAATATTCACTCAGCTCATACTTCGGAAGACTATCATACAGTTTCAAAGACAGGTATCTCCTCAATGCATCGGTTCGCCGTGACGGAAGCTCAAAGCTTGCGCCCGGCAATCAATGGAAAACATATCCCGCGGTTTCTGCAGGATGGATCATGTCGAATGAAGACTTCTTCAACAGCATCAGCGATAAGATCAACTATCTGAAACTTCGTGCGAGCTGGGGACAGAATGGCAATGTTAGTTCTATTGGAATCGGCGAATGGATGAACGCTATTGGAAGCGGCATGCTTTACCCCGACGACCAGGGCAACTTGCAGAACGGTGCAGCTCCTACGAGTCTCGCCAATCCTGACCTCACCTGGGAGACAAGCGAGCAATTCGACATTGGGGCCGACTTCGCATTCCTGAACAACAGGCTCAATC
>CBINHQ010000272.1:0-4064 GCA_966250475.1 uncultured Chitinophagaceae bacterium | reverse complement strand
TGTCGATCAACACTAGCACAATGCCAATGCCCACTACCCACTTCATCGAACTGACCTTGCGCTTCAGGTATAACCACAACATCAGGAAGAACACACCAATGATGGCAAATGCCTTAAAAATGTCGCGCATGAATGCACTCTTGCGATCGCTGATGAGTCCATCCACTGCACTCATCACATAATCCTTCAATTGCTGCTGCTGATTGGATACCTGTTGTTTCAATTGTGTGATGCCTTCATCGCTATAGGTCTGCGTGAAAGAAAGTATCAGCGCCACGAAAATCACAGCCCCGGTCGCGATGCCAGCCTTCTTCAAGTACTTCAATGTATCGGGATGCTCGCGCCTGTCGATGAGGTATTGCAGCGCGAGGACTGCAGCCAGTGGCCACAATACCTCGAGCATGACGATGCTCATCGATGGTGCGCGGAACTTATTGTAAAGCGGCAGGTGATCGAAGAGAAGATAATTGAACTCTGGGAAGAACTTGCCCCATGATATGAGCAATGCGAAAATGGATGTACCTAGTATCCACCATTTCATTTCACCCTTCGTTACGAAAAGAAATACAATGAACAGGAAACAGATCAACGCACCGAGATAGACAGGCCCGGAAGTAAAGTCGAGTCCGCCCCAATACGAATTCTGCAATCCTCCCAATTGCTGCGCTAATTCCTGCGGCATTGTGGAGAGTGCTTCCACCAATTTCGAATCTTCCTTGAACTCTCTGATGCCATTGCTTCCGCCGTTCACTCTTGGGAACATGACGGTGAATGCTTCCACAGGTTTGTAGCTGTAGGAAAATGCGTAATCACGCGTGAGTCCGGTTGCTTCGCCAGAAGTGGAATCTTTCACAGACAGCGAACCGCCGCGAATGGTTTCCTTCGAATACTCGTATGTGGTTAGCAAAGTGATGGAGTTAACCATCACTCCGATAAGACCCGCGAGTACGGCGAGTCCGATAGCCTTGCCCATATGCGTGAGTTGATTCGTTCTAACCCATTTTATGATGCAAGCGATGGTGTAGAATGCAAGTATGATGAAGAGGTAGTAAGATATTTGAAGGTGATTGAGACCGATCTGCGTGGCGGTGAACAAGGCCAGCAAGCCTGTGCCGAGAAGGTATCTTCCTTTGTAAATAAGCATCAGCGAGGCGATCATCGCGGGCATGTAAGCGATGCACCACATCTTGGTGACGTGTCCCGCGGCAATGATTACAGGGTTGTATGTCGAATATGCGAAGGCCAATGCCCCGAATACTCCCACCCATGGATTCGCACCTGCGACCTGCGAGAGAAAGTAGAACATGATGCAGGCGAGAAAGAAGAATTGCATCGGTTGAGGCAATCCGAGAGTGAATATCTTATTTACGTAATGCGGAAGGACGTTGTTGCCGGGCATCCAAATCTGGTAAGTCGGCATGCCGCTGAACATGCTGTTCATCCACAGTGGCGCCTCGCCATTCTTTTCAACATAGTCGGAAATTTCCTTGCTCGCTCCCTGGTATTGCACAATGTCGTGCTGATAAAGCACCTTTCCTTCCAGCGCGGGCTTGCAGAAGATTGCGGCGACGATAATGAAGATGACAACAGCGATGATATGAGGCAGGACCTTGTTCCAGTTGATGGCCTTCATGAAGAATGATTTAAGGGGCAAAATAAACTGTTTTTCGCGGTTTTCATCCTATCCTTTCCAACCTGCGGAGAAAACCTGAAATTATCCCTTCCCAATGAAGGTCGCGATAGAATTCCTGCGGAACTTCTGACCTCTCTGCTTTCATGATGTTTTCGGCAAATTCTTTCCAGTTTCCATCCTCGCTAACCAACAACATTCGATCGTGAAGAGCGGAAGGGAGTCCTTTTGCGGAGAATCTCGTGCACACAAGCGGCAAACCGTTCGCAACCGCTTCGATGTTCTTCGTCTGCACACCCGAGCCCATGGTGACGGGATTGATGAAGACATCGGAACAAAGAAAGAATTCTTCTATTTCGCTTACCTGTCCGGCCATGATGAGTTCGCTGTTGCTGCTATTCGTTTCTTCCTTATTTCCGCAAACGATGATTCGAAACGGTTGACCTATCTTTCTCAGTTCGGGAATGATATTTTTCTCAATTGCTTCCAGCGCGGCGGCATTCGGCTCGTAATCCATGCTTCCGGCGAAGAGGATGATCCTTTCATCGGGGTCAATTCCCATTCTCTTCCTGAATGCGCTGCATCGCTCTCCATCTCGAATCGGTTGCGAATGTTGTGTGATACCGAACGGAAGCACCATGCACTTCGTAGCATCCAGCCTGAAAATTTCCACGGCCGCATCGAGATCTTCCTTAGTCTTGAACATGATGAGGTCGGCGTAACCGAAGGCCTCCTCCTCGATCTTCCTGATCTGTCTCCACCATGGTTTGTTCCGGGCCTTCATTCTTAAGTGTTCGATGTTGTGAGCATGCACGATGAATTTAAATCCGAGCCGGTGCTTATGCCTCCCAAGCCATCCATGATAGGGATGCTCGATTATCACGTGAGAGAAAGAAGAACCTTTAATTACATCAAGTATCTCTCTTCTTACAAATGGATTCCAGAATTGCACCCGTGATGTGGTGAGTTGATTGAGCAACCTGTACGAGAGATTTTCCGATGCTTCGTTGTCGGATGAACAAAGGCAGGTGAGTGATTCCCTTTCGCCGAGGTGTTGATTGAACAAGGCAATGCCGCGCTGACCTCCAAATACCGGCGGCAATACTTTGTACCAGACAATGCTCAGGAAATTATTCATCACATTAATATTACAATAGTTTAATAAATTTATGGCTTATGAAGTGGCTTTTATTTCTGTCGAGGCTCGCGTTCATCTGCGGAATTTGTTTTCTTCTTTCACTATCGCTGCTCTTTCGCAATTGGACAAATGACGAAGCCTTCTCTTCCACGATTATTGTCATCGGTCATGTCATCGGCCTCGTTGTGGTGCCCTTCACTGTGCTTTGTTACCTGGTAATTGCTCTCACAGGGCGAAAAACTAAAGTTCCCGCATGGCTCATCGTCTGCAACATCCTTTTCCTGTTTGTGCTAATCTTCTACATTTTCTATAATAATGGCAGCTTCAATAATTAATCATAAGCCCACGCGGTTGTTCATCATCCTCGCGGGGATCTTTGTGGCCAATGCATTGATCGCGGAGATCATGGGCGTGAAGTTGTTCAGCCTGGAGAAGACTTTCGGCGGAGAACCACTCGACTTCAAAATTTTCGGGAATTCGTTTTCCTTCAACCTGACTGCAGGTGTTTTGCTTTGGCCCGTGGTGTTTGTGATGACGGATATCATCAATGAATATTATGGTCGCAAAGGCGTGCGATTTCTTTCCTTCCTCACGGTTGGATTGATCGCGTATGCATTCTTCATGTTCTATGGCGCTATTCATCTTCATCCGGCCGATTTCTGGAACACGAATTATTTTCCCGGAGTGCCCGACAGTAATAAGGCATATGCAGGAATATTCGGGCAGAGTCAGGCAATCATCATTGCATCGTTGGTTGCATTTCTCGTTGGACAATTGCTGGATGTCTTCGTCTTTCACCGCATCAAGCGGCTCACTGGTGAGAAGCACATCTGGCTTCGTGCGACAGGTTCTACGCTGATCTCTCAACTAATCGACAGCTTCGTGGTGCTGTTTCTCGCGTTTTATTTGATTCCTCAGGTCACGGGCAATGCGGTGCCGTGGTCACTGGGGTTGGTGCTGACGGTTTGCACGGGGAATTACATTTACAAATTTCTTATTGCGGTGATCATGACGCCCGTGATCTACTTGGTGCATGCGTGGATTGAGAAGTATTTGGGCCACGAAGTGGCGGGGGAACTGAAGAGGAAGGCTATGGGGGAAGGAACAGTGAAGAGTGCGATCAGAGGTTGACCGTTGACCGTTGACAGTTGACAGTTGACCGTTGACAGTATCCTTGGGTGGGAGATTCTTCGTCGATGAGGGATGGAAAATGAGAGCCTTAAAAATTAAAGTCTATTCGCTAATACAACGGTCAACGGTCAACGATCCACGGTCAACGGTCAACGATCCACGGTC
>CBINHQ010000271.1:0-4068 GCA_966250475.1 uncultured Chitinophagaceae bacterium | reverse complement strand
TAATGGTCGGCGGCATCATTTTCAAAGACCTCATCATTCGGAAGTTTGGCGAACAGTCGCCGTTGTTCGTTACTTATTATCACTGGGTGTTTCCTGTGGGATTTGGCCTCACGATCTACAACCTGCTCGAAGTCTACACCTGGAATTTTCATAAATCCATTCTCACCAATTTCCTGAAGGAGGTGCAATGGAGACTGCTCACCACTCTACTGATTGCGTTTCTCATCACGAGGGTGATTCCCGACTTCGATCTGTTCATCAAACTATATTCATTCACCTATCCCTGCATTGCGCTGATATTGTTTCTCTATCTCGCATTCACAGGACGATTGCATTTTTCTTTCACGTTTAGCAAGGTGAGCAGGCGGTTTTTGAAGAAGATTCTTCAACTCTGCGCGTACACGTATTCGGGATTGTTGATCTTCTCCATCGCGCAGGCATTCGATTCGATTGTGCTTGCATCTCTTGGCGGACTCGCGCAGGCAGGCATCTTCGGGTTGGCGCAGATAATGACGAGTGTGATACAGGCTCCGCAGCGCGCGGTTGTGTCCGCATCCATCCCGCATCTTTCACGCGCATGGAAGGAAAAGAACAGGGAACTGCTTCAGCGGGTATATAGGCGGTCATCCATCAACTTGCTTATATTTTCCGTTTGCCTCTTCATACTGATTGCTTTGAACTATCGCCAGGCCATCATAACATTCGGATTGAAGGATAGCTTTCTGCTTGGGTTCAACGCCTTTATCTTACTCGGCATCACGAGAATCGTTGACCTGGGTTCGGGAGTTAACGCGCAGATCATCGCAACATCTACAAGATGGAGATTCGAACTTACTAGCGGAGTTGTGCTGATTTTGTTGATGCTTCCGCTAACATACATCTTTACAGTATGGTACGGGTTGATTGGCCCTGCGATCTCAAACCTCATTTCCGTTTCGGTATACAACGGCATTCGTATCATCTTCCTTTGGAGAAAGTTCAAACTGTTTCCTTTCACTAAAGAAACTGTTTATACCATCTTACTCGGACTTGGTTGCGGAGTGATTTGTTATTTCCTGCTTTATGATATACAGGGCTTCCTTGGACTGGTGGTACGCAGCCTGGTGTTCCTGCTATTGTATGGAACAGGGGTAATATTGTTCAAACTCACACCAGACATGCAGCCGGTGCTTGCGACGTTGAGAAAAAGAATCTGGAAAAAATAAGATTACTTCTGGGCGCTGACGGTCCGAGCAATTCTGCCTGCGCCGAGGAATCTCTTGAGATAATAAGGCTCGAAAAGATCGCTCACCGTAACGCCATTTGAAGAAGAAGCGTGAATGAATTTATTGTTGCGCAGATAAATACCCACGTGCGATACTCCGCCTGTTGTGTTGAAGAAAACGAGATCGCCTTCTTTAAGTTCTGTTGCAGATATCCTCCTCGCTGCCTTGTACTGCATGTATGCGGTACGAGGAACAGACACTGCGAATGCAGATAGATAGACAGCCTGAACAAACGCCGAGCAGTCGACTCCCTTCTTAGTGGTGCCGCCCATGCGGTAACGTGTGCCGTACCATGAATCAACCTGGCGAAGCAATTCGGTGTCCTCGATCTGTTCAACTTCGGTATCGAGCAGCAATGCGTATTTTATCTGGAGGGCTGAAGCCGATTCAATTGCTGAAGGCCTGTTGGCAAGATTCGATGGTGGTGCGGAAGGACCAGCTTCCTTTTTATGAATCTTTGTCTCGGCGGTAAATGTAGTCTGGGAAGAGTTTACGGTAATGTCGTCGAGAAAACGAATATCATTCGACTTCGACTCCTTCACATTTTGTGAAGCTGTGGTTTGTCGGTTAACTGTTGAAGCGGTTGGCTTAAGGCTCGTACAACTGGCTAGCAGAACTACGATAGCAACTGCGGAAATTACTGGTCTCAGCATCTATCAACTTTTTTTGTCAGTCAGGTTGAACCCCTGCGAAATTATAATAAATCTTTCGTAAATCTCCCTAATGACCCTAACGAAATGCACGATAAATTAATTGTACGAACCTAAAGAATTGTTTGAAAGCAGTTTATACCACGATTTCCTCAATTGTGGTAAAATGGTATTTCAGCAGCATTCAAAAGAACTATTTTGGTACCAATTAACTAATTAACTAATTAGCCAATTAACCAATTAACCAATTAACTAATTGCCCCAACTCCTCCTAGCAGCATTTGCACTCACCATCTGCATCTCGTGTCAGCAGGCTTCGAGTACAAGGCTATTGCCTTCACTCGTGGCAAGTGCAGACACGTTGATACTTCCCGACACGCAAACGGTCAAGGTCCGCGAATACAGCGGCCTGCGATACAAAGGCGTGACGAAACTCACCGCATCTCACGGAACGAAATCGGTTTTGTTCAACTCTTCAGGCTCTTTGCTCTATGCAATGAATCTCGAAGGCATGAGCATTTATGAGTACGATCGCATGAGCAGGAAGGTGCGTCGCAAGTTTCATTTCAAACCGACTCCAGCAACAGGTTGGGACTATGCCACGGACAAACCCATTCCTTCTTTCGAGGAAAAACCCGTCGAGGCCTGCCTCTCGCATGACGATAAAATTTTGTGGGTTTCACTTCACAACGCGAAAGGAATTGTTCCGATCTGGCTCGACACCATCCGGCCGGAAATTCCAGATTCGATGGTGAATCTTGCGAGACTGAAGAAAATACGCGTGTTCTATCCGGAAACAGCGAGGAAGGATTCCTTCGATGTACCACTCATCATCACGGGAAAAACTCCCAAAGTAATTTCAAGGACTGCAGATAATCGCAATCTTCTTGTGAGCAACTGGCATTCATATAATGTATCGGTCCTTGCAGTCGACACATCAAAGTTCCCATTCGCGAACCTGGTGGATAATATTCCGGTGAGTTCAATACCTCGCGGCATCGCAATAGAAGAAGAACGCAATAGATCTTTCGTCGCCATCATGGGCGGATCATCTTTAACAGTGATCAACAATTCTGTCTGGATGAAAGAAAAGGACATCGCGGTGGAATCGAACCCTAGACATATCGTTACAGACACAAGCGGACATCTATTCGTCTCCTACAACAAACTGGCGAAGATCGCCTGTATCGACACGGAGTCGGGCAAGACCCTTTTCACGGCAAGGACGAAGGCCCAGCCCCGCACGCTCATTCTTTCGAAGAACAAGAAATTCCTTTTCGTGACCTGTTACAGCAGCGATATGGTAGAGGTGTTCAGGATCGATGAGAAAAAATTCACCCGAGTCGCATCCCTCCCCTGCCCCGGCCATCCCGTGGGTGTGGATATTTATGAGGATGATGAGACGCTGGAGGCCTGGGTGTGTTCGTATGTAACGGGAGGGATTAGTGTATTTGGATTTCAGAAACTGTATTAATTAGTTAATTAGTTAATTAGCTAATTAAGATTGGCTCGCCAATCCACAACTTATTCACCACTTCTCCATTCTTCAGAATAATTGCGGAAATTTGCTTCTATCCAACTCCTGTAATCAGCTCGTCCATTAACTAATTAACTAATTAGCAAATTATCTAATTAAAGAGATGAAGTTCTCCCACCTCCACGTCCATACCCAATTCTCACTACTGGATGGTGCGGCTTCCATTCAAAATCTTTACAAGAAAGCCATCGCGGATGGGATGCCTGCCCTCGCGATCAGCGATCACGGAAACATGTTCGGCGTGTTTGAATTCGTGGCCGAAGCACACAAGCACAAAGATGAGAACGGAAAGTTGAAGGTTAAGCCGATTGTCGGTTGTGAATTCTACATCACCGCGAATCGTCACATTAAGACATTCACAAAAGAACAGCGCGATCAGCGCCATCACCAGATATTGCTCGCGAAGAATGAGGAAGGATACAAAAATCTCATCAAACTAACTTCCCTTGGCTTCATCGAAGGGATGTACAGCAAGTATCAGAGAATTGACAAAGAGCTCATACAGAAATATCACAAAGGTCTCATCGCTACCACCTGTTGCCTCGGCGCCATGGTGCCCCAGGCTATTTTGAAGAAAGGTGAAGCTGAAGGAGAAAATGAATTCAAGTGGTGGCTG
>CBINHQ010000270.1:0-4068 GCA_966250475.1 uncultured Chitinophagaceae bacterium | reverse complement strand
TGTTCTGTATGCTTCGCCTTCGTAGTCGCTGGAGTAACCTGCGTTGATGAGTGCGCTAACTTTCTTTTCTTCTTCCACCTTCCAATTGATGAACTGAACGATCTCGGGGTGATCGAGGTCGAGGCAAACCATCTTTGCCGCACGACGAGTGGTGCCGCCGCTCTTGATAGCACCTGCTGCCCTGTCGCCGATTTTGAGGAAGCTCATCAGTCCGCTTGAGGTGCCGCCGCCGCTAAGCTTTTCACCTTCACCTCGAAGGTTAGAGAAGTTGGTACCAACGCCTGAGCCGTATTTGAAGATCCTTGCTTCGCGAACCCAGAGATCCATGATGCCGCCATCATTTACGAGGTCATCGTTCACGCTGAGTATGAAGCAGGCGTGGGGTTGAGGACGTTCGTATGCGGAGGTTGATTTCTTTAGCTGGCCGTCTGCCGGATCAACATAGAAATGGCCCTGTGGCTTTCCTGTGATGCCATAGCTCTCATGCAGGCCTGTGTTGAACCATTGGGGAGAATTGGGCACGCACATCTGGTTCAGGATCGAATACACCAGTTCATCGTAGAAGACTTTTGCATCTTCGGAGGATGCGAAGTAGCCGTAGCGCTCGCCCCATACTTTCCAGCAATTGGCAAGACGATGGGCAACCTGCTTCACAGAAGTTTCCCTACCCAGGCTTCCGTCAGGCTGGGGAACACCGGCCTTGCGAAAATATTTTTGAGCAAGAATGTCAGTAGCTATCTGGCTCCACTGTTTCGGCACCTCCACATTGTTCATTTCAAAAACTACTTCACCACTCGGATTACGGATCACTGAGGTACGATAGTCATATTCGAACATGTCATACACATCCGCGTCATCCTTTGTGTAGCGGCGACGAAATTGCAATCCGCTCGTGGCGGTCGCCTGTCCATTGTTTACCATAACTAAAGAATTTTACTGGGTTTTTGTCCTGATTCCAAAACGAGCCCCTCAGGCGAGTGGCGTTAACGAAAGTATTTTTTGTCATCATTATTTCAAACCCTCAAATATTAACATCATGTGGAAAAGGAATGTTCAAAACGTTGAAGCCCTTTGCCCTTACGGGTTAGACGAATTCTTCACACACGAGCATCGAAGATTTGATAAAAATTTTTTGGCAATTTCAAATAGTATTATTACGCAGTAAATATTGACCTGAACCTTGTTAGTTAATTACCCGGTTAATTAATTAAAAAAACGCATTTTTGCATATAATCAACGCCTTACCGATGAAGATGATGATTTATACATCGCTGGCAGAAAAGAAGAAGCAGGGGAAGAAATCCTTTGGCGTTCTCATCGACCCGGATAAGGTAAATACAAGGGTGCTTGATGATCTGATAAAACTTTCTGTTGAGGCTGGCGTGGATTATTTTCTTGTAGGAGGAAGCCTCGTAATTTCCAATCAACTTGACGAATGTGTACAGCACATTAAGAGGAATTGTTCAATTCCCGTTGTGCTCTTTCCTGGAAGTCCTTCGCAAGTGAGCAGGTATGCGGATGCGTTGTTGTATCTCTCATTAATTTCCGGTCGCAATCCTGAGTTGCTCATCGGACAGCACGTGGTTTCTGCTCCATTTGTAAAACAAAGCGGGCTCGAAATAATTCCCACTGGATATATCGTAGTGGACGGTGGAGCGCCGACTACAGTTTCATACATAAGCAATGCGGCGCCGGTTCCTGCCGACAAGGCCGAGATTGCCATGTGCACTGCAATGGCGGGAGAAATGCTTGGCATGAAACTCATCTACATGGATGCGGGCAGCGGCGCAAGACGCCCGATTACTGAAAGCATGATCCGCACGGTGGCGGAAAATATTGAAGTGCCTCTCATCGTCGGTGGAGGAATTACCCAACCGGAAAAGGCTTACCTGAATTGCAAAGCCGGCGCCGACCTGGTGATCGTGGGCAATGCGATTGAAAAAGACCCGGCGATTATAAGGGAGATGAGTGCGGCGGTGCATTCCGTTGAACGTGGACCGCATACCGTTGGGCGATGAGCCTGCCCCGATGAAAATCGGGGATGAGAGATGAGTGAAGAATCCTAAGGTTAAAGAGTCCAATTAAACTCTTAAACCTTTAAACTCTTAAACCAAACTTCAAACCTCAAACTCCAAACTTGCTATTGCAGGACCATCGTACGCAGATTTATTATGATGAATTATGATCAGTTATGATCGATCATAATAAATCATAAGCAATCATACCAAATCCGCGTACAATGGTCGTTGTGTTGAAGACCCTCAACACTCATCTCTCATCTCTCATCCAAAGCCAGTTAATGCTTAACAGTTAATGACCCATCAACCAAACCTTCTACGCTAAGTGCAACTCCTTCCACAATTCTCTTCATATTCTCCAAATCCAGCCTCTTCACCTCATCACAGGGGCGATGATAGCATTGGTCAAGATCATCGCTGCTCATGATAGTATGGGCCGGTACGCCCTTCAGTGCGAAAGGATAATTATCGCTGCGCTCGTATAGTCTCTGAGTTTCGTCTTCCCAGATTACCTGTATGCGTTGCTTCTTCAATTGTTTCCTGAGCAACCATGGAAGATCGGATTGTCTTGAACCGGTGAAGAAGACCCTGTTGCGGCCGTACTGACGAATTCCAATCATCTCCAGGTTGATCAACGCGACAATTTCTTTCGGATTCATTCTCCCGGCCAGATCGTAGGAGCCCAACAATCCAAGTTCTTCGCCTGCGAAAGTGCAGAAGACAAGTGTGCGCTCGTTGTCATTGCGCGTTGCGAAGTATTTCGCAAGTAGCATTACAGCAGTAGTGCCGGATGCATTGTCGTTCGCACCATTGAAGATGCTGTCCTTCCCAATGCCTTTAGGTCCCACGTGATCGTAATGAGAAGTGAACATCACAATCTCATTTGCACGCGATTTTCCAGGCAATACCGCTACAATGTTGTAAAGAGGTTCCTTAATCGTTGTGGAATTTGAAACAAAAAAGGGAATGCACAAGTCATTATAACCAGGCAATGGATTAAGTCCGAGTTTCAGAAAATAATTATTGATGAAGTCGCCGGCCATTCGGAGTTCGGGAGTACCATTTCCTCTTCCTTTCAGAGAATCAGATGCGAGCACATTAATGATGTGTTTCAACTCTGTTATGCTGATGCGGGAACTATCCTGCGCATGTGTTTGCACATGAAGCAACGCGAAGAATGAAAACGATATTAGAATCCTCCCGACAAAGTTCATCAGGCGAATTTACTTCAGATCATCCGCTTTCACTCTTGTAGGTGTGGCCTTGCCGGAGACAATGCTCTTCGAGCTCAAAGCGATCGACTTAATGATCATCGTCATGTTGTCGAGGTCGAGTGTCTCTACGTGGTCACTCACTTTGTGATAATGCGGCTCCTGGTCCATCTTCGCTGTTGAGATGGTATGTGCAGGCACTCCGAGTCTTGCCAGCGTGGCATTATCTGACCGATAGAATAAATTCTGATCGGTATATGGGTCGGGATGGAAAGTGAATCCTGTTCCCTGGAGATCCTTCTGCAAGATCTCTCCCATATTGGTGTATTCGTATCCGGTGATGTACGCTGAGTTCTTACCCCATTTGCTTTCTGTTCCTATCATCTCGATGTTGAACATGGCAACGACTTGTTCAGGATCGAATTGTTCCGAGAAATATCTTGATCCAAATCCTCCGGCCTCTTCCGCAGTGAAGGCGGCAAACACCAGTGTACGCTCATTATTCTTCTCCGCCGCGAAATGTTTGGCAAGAAGAATGACAGCAGTAATGCCGGCTGCATCATCATTCGCGCCATTATAAATTGAATCTCCATTCACAGGTTTTCCCACGCCAACATGGTCGTAGTGACCAGAAAAGATCACGTATTCATTCTTCTTCGATTTGCCCGGAAGAATTCCCACCACGTTTGCAAGTTTCTGCTCCTTCAAGCTTTGCTTCGCTTCGATGCTAAACTCAGAAGGCACAGTGGAGGAAAGCACAAACACGAGGTTGTGCGGTGACTTGAATATATTGCGACGAAAGAAACTCAGCCTCGGAAAATTCTTCGCGAAGCTTTCAT
>CBINHQ010000269.1:0-4082 GCA_966250475.1 uncultured Chitinophagaceae bacterium | reverse complement strand
CTGCCCATCATCACGCAACTTGCACCTGCGGCGAGCGCCTTCACCATGTCACCGGTGTAATGAATACCGCCATCGGCAATGATGGGAATATTTTTTTGCTTCAGCACGGAGTATGCTTCCATGATTGCGGTCAATTGCGGAACACCTGTTCCCGCCACGATACGTGTGGTGCAAATCGATCCGGGGCCGATACCAACCTTCACTGCATCTGCACCTGCCTCTGCAAGCGCTAATGCACCCGCGGCCGTGCCTACATTACCGGCGATCACGTTGAGTCCCTTAAAATTCTTCTTCACTTCTTTCAGCGCATTGATCACTCCTTTGCTGTGACCATGTGCGCTGTCGAGCGCTATTACATCCACACCCACATTTTTCAATCCTGCAACACGGTCATGAAGGTCTTTGGTGATGCCAACACCTGCGCCCACGAGAAGTCTTCCATATTTATCCTTCACCGCGTTGGGGAAACTCTGCACCTGGAGAATGTCTCGGTAGGTGATGAGTCCTACCAGCCTGCCAGACTTATTCACTACCGGCAATTTTTCAATCTTATGTTTTCTGAGAATGATTGCAGCTTTCTTCAGGTCGGTTCCTTCGGGTGCGGTTACAAGTCTGTCCTTGGTCATGATGTCGCTCACCTTCTGCTTCACGTTGTGTTCGAAGCGGAGGTCGCGGTTGGTGAGAATGCCCACGAGCTTGCCGCTCTTGTCTACGATTGGAATTCCGCCGATCTTGTTTTCACGCATCAGCCTTAATGCATCGCCGATGGTGGCATCTTCCGGTAATGTAACGGGATCGAGGATGAGTCCACTCTCACTGCGCTTCACCTTTCTAACTTGTTCAACCTGCTTCTCAATGGTCATGTTCTTGTGTAATATTCCGAGCCCGCCTTCTCTTGCAAGCGCCATCGCGAGAGAAGCCTCGGTTACCGTATCCATAGCAGCGGAAAGGAGGGGGACATTCAACTTTATTTCCTTTGTGAGGCGGCTGGAGATGTCGACATCACGGGGAAGAACCTGGCTGTAGCCGGGCATCAGCAACACATCGTCGAACGTGAGGCCATCGCCGAAAAATTTTATGCCTGAATGGGAAGACTTGCTAGCAAAGGATGATTTTCCTTTGGGGAGAGAAGATTTTATTAGTGCCATGTGCAAAGATATGGCTAATTGATTAATTAACTAATTAGCTAATTAGTTAATTAATAATGTAGTGCCTTTGAGTGAAAACCTTTGTCCCGTGTCGCGGTCGGTGTAGTTGAGCGTCCAGACGAACACGCCGGTGGATTGCATCTTTCCTTCGATGCGTCCATCCCATTTCCTCCTCCAGTCGCGGCTGTGGAATACGAGTTGACCCCATCTGTTGAATACCTTGAAGTCGAGGTTGTCTGCCTTGATAGCATTCAATGGATAGAGGAAATCATTCAGCCCGTCTCCGTTCGGAGTGAAGGCAGTCGGCACGGCGATTATGCAACTTGAAAGTACGGTGATGGTCTTCGTCTCGGTGATGGAACAGCCAGCCGCATTGCTTGCGGTGAGGGAAATGTTGTACAATTGCTCTGCCCCTGTAGTTGGGTATACCTGCGCTGTCGGGTGTTGCAAGTCGCTGGTGTTTCCATTTCCGAAGGTCCATTGCCAAGTATCCACCAACCCGGTTGTGTTGTTGATGATGTATGCACTGTCTTCAGGGCAAACAGATTCCGGAATCTCGAAATCAACTTCTACGAGGTTATCGAATACGATGGTTGTTGAATAGGTATCGGTGCATTCGCCATTCGAAACGGTGAGCTCAATCTGGTTTGAACTTGAAGCAGGGAAGTTCATGGAGAAAGACTGCGCCGTTCCTGCCGCATTGCCATTCACTGTCCATGTCCATTGGTTGACTCCATTTGCGCCGTCATGAGAAAATTCAACGTCGTTCGTCTCACAACCCATTGTTACCACCTGATCGAAAATTGCCGATACTGTATCTGCCACGATAAAGGGACGAACAACAGGTTGACTCTCCCTGTAACATTCGCTCAGTAAAGTATTTCCGTCGCTGCCGGTAACAAGATGCAGGTCGTAGTTTCCTCCGGTTTGAATTGGCGAGGTGAATTGTATGTCAATGGCAGTTGCGAGGCCTGTTGCGGGATCGCATACTCCGGTTGCGGATGCGATGGATACAGCAGTTGGACCGGTGACGACGAAGTCTGATCCATTCGCTGAAATGGATGAGCATCTGACGGGATGGTCGAGGTTGACCCTGATGGAGCCGGGCTCGCAACTTCCGGCGTCGGTGCTGATGATGGTTGGAGCGGGTGCAGCGGGAATGGTGAATGGAGTAGAAGATCCAATGATTACTTCCCTGTTGCAGTTTCCGATGAGACTGTTTCCGTCAGACCCCTGGTTTACGGTTACGGTGTAGTTACCATCGAGATTGATGGGTGTGGAAAGATTGAGTGTGATCGAAACAGTTCTTCCGTTTGCGCTGCAGGTACCAGTGGCAGATTGAACAGTCACGCCAATGGGTCCAGAAATTGCGAAATCGCTTCCGTTAGCTGCAATGGAACTGCAGATGATGCTATCTGCAAATGTGATGGTAATCGAAGAGGGAGCGCAGGTGAGTGCGCCAATGTTGCCAATGGGAATCGGAGCTTGCGGAGTGAGTGTAAATCCTGCGCTGCTGGCCGGGTCAACGGAACGTCCACATTGATTACTCACAAGTGTGTTGCCATCTGTTCCGGTGGCGACGTTAAGCGTGTAGCTGCCTGTTGTCAACAATGGTCCTGCGAAGTCGATTCGAATGCTGTTGGTTTCTCCATTGGCATTGCAGCTAACCGGCACTGCTCCGGTGATCGTCATTGCGGAAGGACCAGTCAATGTGAAGTCGCTTCCATTTGCCGCAATAGATGAACAGAGTATCGCGTCTGCAAAGTCAATCGTGATTGATGTGGGAGTACAACCAGGTTGCTGTATTGTCCCCATCGGTATTGGCGTTTGCGCTGCGAGTGTGAATGGCGCAGAGCTGCCGGGTGTAACCGTTCTTCCGCATGAACCGAGCAAAGTGTTTCCATCAGATCCGTTGTTCATCACCACCTGGTAACTGCCAGTGGTGAGAATCGGACTTGCAAGTTGTAGCGTGATGCTGTTTGTTTCTCCATTTGCGTCGCAATTGACAGGTGTTGCGCCAGTGATGTTAACTGTTGAAGGACCGGTAATGGAGAAGTCACTTCCGTTTGCTGCAATGGATGAGCAGAGAATCGCATCTGCAAAATCTATCGTGATTGTTGTGGGGATACATGGTGGTTGTTGTACAGTTCCCATTGAAATCGGTGTCTGAGCTGCAAGTGTGAATGGCGCTGCACTGCCGGGTGTGACCGATCTGCTGCAGGAACCCAACAAGGTGTTACCATCCGATCCTGTATTCATTACCACCTGGTAGCTGCCAGAGGTCATAATTGGTCCGGCAAGTTGTATTGTGATAGCAGTAGCTTCTCCATTGGCGTTGCAGGTAACAGGCGTAGCGCCAGTGACGCTTACTGCAGAAGGACCGGTAATGGAAAAATCACTTCCGTTTGCAGCGATGGTGTTGCATTTTACAGATTCTGCAAAATTTATTGTGAGCGAAGTGGGAAGACATGCAGGCGGGTCCACAGTTCCCATAGCCAATGGGCTTTGCGCGGTAATGGTAAACGGAACTCCGTTGCCAGCGGGGATAGGTGTGCTGCAATTGTCGAGCACGGAATTTCCATCGCTTCCATTCGCAATTTCAATTGTGTAGCTCCCGGGTGCAAGTGGCGCAGAGAGTGTTACGATCGCGGAGTCGAAGTCGAAGCCTGCAGTGCAATTCACGGAGGATGCGGAAACAATCGTACCTCCAGGATTGATCACAAAATCACTTCCATTTGCTGCAAGTGAACTACACTTCATTCCTTTGTTGAAGCGTACAGTAATCTGCGTACCATCACAATTTGCAGTTGCCGAAGAAACATCCGGAGGCAATGGATCGGTGATCACAGCAGTTCCACCGGAGAAGGTGAGAGAATATCCTTGTTGAGAGTTGCTCCAATTGCTTACCATCAACAAATACTCGTGTCCCGCAAT
>CBINHQ010000268.1:0-4125 GCA_966250475.1 uncultured Chitinophagaceae bacterium | reverse complement strand
AATGCGACCCTGAAAAGGCAATCGAGCTTCGTGAGGAATACTCATGTGTCAAACCTGGTTATCACATGAATAAGAAGCATTGGAACACGATTGAAGTTGACGGATCTGTGCCCATCAATACTTTGAAGCAATGGATCGATTGGTCTTATGATCTTGTTGCGGGAAACAAGAAGAAGAAAAGATAGAGAGAATTAAATCATTCTAACAATTACTCCAACTTGAACATCCATTCAAAACTGCCCTCAACCGGTACCAACATCTTTACAGTGATGAGCCGGCTTGCTGCAGAGAACAATGCTATCAATCTCGGACAGGGGTTTCCAGATTTTCCGATGAATGAAGAACTCGTGGGACTTGTGAACCAGGCAATGAAGGCAGGTCACAATCAGTATCCTCCAATGGCAGGTTGGCTTCCGCTTCGCGAGGCGATAGCTGAAAAGATTGAAACACTTTATGGAGCGGCATGCAATCCGGAAACGGAGATCACTATCACGCCTGGCGGAACTTATGCGATCTATTCTGCACTTACAGCAATACTTCAGCCGGGCGACGACGTAATAATTTTCGAGCCGGCATACGACAGCTATATTCCGAACGTGGAGATCAATGGAGCCAGGGCGGTTACGATTAATCTTATGGTTCCGGGATTTGGGATCGACTGGCAGGCCGTGAGAGCGGCGATCAACGAAAGGACGAAGGCGATCATCATCAATTCCCCTCACAATCCGACAGGAACATTGTTGTCGGCTGATGATATGGAACAGTTGCAGTCTGTGGTCAAGGATACAAATATTTTTATCATTGCGGATGAAGTATATGAACACCTGGTGTTTGGTGGCTGGCAGCACGAATCTGTGTTGAAATATCCTGAGCTGAGGAAGAGAAGCTTTGCCTGCTTCTCGTTTGGGAAGGTCTATAATTGCACGGGCTGGAAGCTTGGCTACTGCGTGGCGCCGCCTGAGCTTTCCGCAGAATTCAGGAAGGTACATCAGTTCAATTGCTTCTCCTGCTTCACGCCCGCCCAGGTTGCATTGGCAGAATTCCTAAAGAATAAAGACGCATATCTCAGCCTCGCCGGATTCATGCAGAAAAAAAAGGATTATTTTTCAGAAATGATGAAAGAGACCCGCTTCACCATGCTCGATTCATTTGGCAGCTATTTCGTGTGTGCCTCATACGAGCGGATAAGCGACGAAGCCGACAAGGCCCTTGCCTTCAGGATTACGGGCGAGGCAGGAGTAGCCTCAATTCCCGTCTCCGCATTCTACAAAAACGGAAAAGACGACAAACTCCTGCGGTTCTGCTTTGCAAAGAAGGATGAAACGCTGGAAAAGGCGGTGGAGAGGCTGAGGGCGGTGTAATTAATTAGCTAATTTATTAATTGGTCAATTAATAGTATCATCGTATATTTGCGATATAGGATTTAATAAAATGGCATTTCACAAAAAGGAAGAATTTAGCACCAAAGAGCAGTCACTGGCGGCATTCGCCAAGGCGATTAGTCACCCCGCGCGCATCGCAATACTGAATGTACTGGCGAAGAACAATGAATGTATTTGCGGACAAATAGTGGAGGTGTTGCCACTTGCCCAAAGTACGGTAAGTCAGCATCTGAAAGAACTCCGTAATGCGGGACTGATCGAGGGTGCAGTGGATGGTCCACGCTCCTGCTACTGCATCAACTGGAAGGCGTTTGAAAAATTTAATGCTGAGTTCAATTCTCTTTTCGACAATCTTAAGATGAAGAACGAAAAGGCATGTTGTTAGGTGAATCTGCAAAGTAAGTTTCTATTTCTTAACCATAAAAAGTAAAGCCATGAACACAATCAATGCGAAAGATCCAGGATGCTGCACACCAGGCTCCGAATGTTGCGAAACAGTTTCCTGGTGCTGCTAAAGACAATGCGGCCCGCACTATGCGGGCCGCTTGGTTTTTAATCTCGTTATCTTTGTCCCTTGAAGAAGATCCTGTTTGTTTGCATAGAAAACAGCAATCGAAGCCAGATGGCACAAGCCTACGCGAAAATCATAGGCGGTGATCGTGTTGCTGTCTTCAGTGCTGGTTCAAATCCTTCAGGGAAAATAAATCCGCGTGCAATAGAAGCTATGCGTCAGGCAGGCTATGATCTGACTTCACACCATTCTAAATCTTTAAATGAAGTCGAACGATTTGCTCCATTTGACGTAATTGTTACTATGGGTTGTGGCGATGCCTGCCCCTGGATGCCGACTATGAAGACTGTGGATTGGCAAATACCTGATCCTCGCTTTATGAATGAAGAGGAGTTCCTTTCAGTGAGAGATCTCATCAAGTTGAAGGTAGAAGAACTTATAGCATCGCTAGATGATTAGTTGGCTGTTGGTCTCGTATCTTCTGTAAAATGCACTTTCTTTGCGAAAACTCTTTCATTGAGTATTTCGATCAGGCAATACCAGTTTTTATTTGGATTATTAGGACTCGTTTACATCGCGGGTATGTTTGTTCCGTTGATGGATAATGATTCTGCCCACCATGCCAACATCG
Organism: uncultured Chitinophagaceae bacterium; assembly: GCA_966250475.1. Lineage (GTDB taxonomy): Bacteria > Bacteroidota > Bacteroidia > Chitinophagales > Chitinophagaceae > CBINHQ01. Next base: position 1,601 of record CBINHQ010000268.1, on the reverse strand, counting down.
CCCTGCACATGTACCTCACGGGTGATTATGTACGCCTGATTGATTACGGCGTTGATTACCTCGATAAACCCCACTTGCACTTCTGGCTCTGCGCGCTAAGCTATAAAATATTTGGAGTGACCACGTTTGCTTACAAATTTCCTTCACTCCTCTTTACGATTCTCGGAACGTACTCTACTTACCGCCTGGGTTATGTACTTTACAACAGAGACATCGGAAGACTTGCTTCGCTTATCGTCGCCACGGCGTTTGCCTACATTCTTGCAAACAATGATGTGAGAATGGATGCGATCCTCACAGCAAGCATCGTCTTCGCTACATGGCAGCTGGTGGAGTTCGTGCATCAAAGGAAACTGATCAATGTGGTCGGCGCTGCGCTAGGACTCGCCTTGGGATTCTGCACCAAGGGACACATTGCGGTATTCACTCCCGCGGTTTCCATTTTCTTTTACATTCTCTACAGAAGAGACTGGAAACTGTTCATCAATGTGAAATGGCTGTTGATGCTACTGTTCTTCGCAATCTTCATTTCTCCGGTAGTATACTGTTATTATCTGCAATACAATCTTCACCCTGAGGTTGTGGTTAGGGGAAAGAATAATATTGATGGTGTCAGTTTCATTCTCTGGGGACAAAGCATCGAGCGATTCAGCGGCGAGATGGGAAGCGATGCTGCCGGCGACCGGTTCTTCTTCATTCATTCCTTCCTTTGGGCCTTTGCACCATGGAGCATCATCGCGTTTATAGCTGTTATCACAAGGCTGAAGACATTCATTACCGGCAAATACGAATGGCTTACCGTTGGAGTATTCATTGTAATGCTCATTACAATCTCATTCTCGGGATTCAAACTTCCGCACTACTTGAATATAGTTTTCCCAACTACGGCCGTACTTACTGCGGCATTTCTGATTGAGAAGAAAGCCAGCCGGAAATGGGTGCGAGTCTTTTATGTTCTGCAATTAATTGTCACCTTCCTTCTGCTCGCATTATCCCTCCTCATTCACGCTTGGGCATTTCCTGTGTCCAACGGCCTGATCATTGCCGGCCTTGTATTTCTTCTCGCGCTTGTTTTCTATTATTTTAAGAGTAAGATGTATGACCGGTGGACAAAATCAATCCTGATCCCTGTGTCTGCCATGATACTTGTTTTCTACCTACTCAACCTAAACTTCTATCCCAAGTTGTTGACCTACCAGGGAGGCAACCAGCTCGCGAAGGTGGTGAAGGATCCTATCGACCCGAATGAGATTTATCTTTGGAAGGATTATTACAGTTCTTCCTTCAATTTCTATACTAAAACCATACGAAAGGAGTTCAGTGATACTTCCTTTCGCGAGGGCCGACGAACCTGGATACTTGCAGACAGACGCAATCTTGCGGAAATTCGAGCTGAGGGATATTTATTAGGAAAAAGCTTCTCGGCCAACGATTACGAAATCACTAAACTCGATATCAAATTCATCAATCCCGCCCGCCGTCCGGAGGAAGTAAGCCAGATGGTGCTGGTGGAGGTGCTGGCAAAGATTTAGAAAAAATAATCTCCCCCTTAAATGCAGATTGCCTCCAGCCTTGACCCGCCCAATTATCCACCAAAAGCA
>CBINHQ010000267.1:0-4127 GCA_966250475.1 uncultured Chitinophagaceae bacterium | reverse complement strand
AATGGAATTCTGGTAAAGCAATTTTTTAAATGGAATTTAGGATCATCAATAAATATCGCAGATCTGAAACCTGGAGTATACATTATTAATGCGCACTTTAGTGATAATACTGTATCATCAAAAACAATACTGAAACAATAGAGCTAAGATGAGACAATTCGTACGAAAAAAACTACCCCTACTTCTGCTCCTTTTATTGGGAGCGGTAATTTCCTACTCTCAGGTAACTTCCAATAAGGGAAGAGAATTCTGGGTTGGTTATGGCCATCACCAGTTCATGGAGTTAGCCGAGTCGAGTTCTCAGTTTAATGACATGAACATGCGACTGTATTTCAGTACAGAGGCGCAGGCAGCTACGGTAACAGTGACGATTGACAGCGCGGGAAATTCATTCCTTCCTATCAATACTTCAGGAGGACTATGGGTAAAGACATATAATATCCCCCCTTTCACTGCTATGCCATCGGACATTATACCCAAAGGCGCATTTAACCAACCGGCTGCGCCAGGTGATGGGCCTAGCGATCCTTATTGGGATGCCAGATTAAGAGATCTTCCCCCTGAATCTGGTGGTGCGGGAGGTTCAGGAATTTTTCGAAGGAAAGGGATCCACATTACGAGTACTGTACCGATTACGGCTTATGCGCATATTTATGGAAACACTTCCTCGGGCGCAACGATGCTAATCCCAATTACGGCCTGGGGCTACGAATATGTGTCTCTGAATAGCAATCAGAGTTATGCTTCCAACTGTTACAGTTGGACCTATGTGGTTGCATCAAGGGATAACACAGTTATCGAAATCACTCCTTCAGTGAAAACAAGAGGACAGAACCGTACTGGGCTTCAGCCAGGAGTCACTTCTACCGTGACTCTTATGAAGGGACAGATCTATCAATTGATTGGCGCCAACGATGGATCGGATGCCTTTGGAAACGGTGGTACAAGTTCAACGGGCCTCAATCTTTCAGGAACACGTATTAAGTCTGTAGCTGGTCCAGGTGGGGAATGTTATCCCATTGCTGTATTTGCAGGAAGTAGCAGAACTAGTAATCCTGCCTCGTGCGCAGGTGGTGGCGGGGACAATGATAATCAGCAGCTCTTTCCAATGCATTCCTGGGGTAAGAGATATATTATTGCACCTTTTTCTCCTTCAACAAATCCCGCTGGTGCACAACAAGGCACCGTTAAAGTGGCCTTCAGCCAGCCTCCACCAGCGACCGTGTTGAAAAGGAACGGTGTGGTGCTGCCAGTTCCTCCAGGCAGTCTTTACTATACTTTCGAAACGAGTACTGCAGATTTGATCGAAGCCAATCATCCGATCATGGTGAACCAGTTTATGACTGGTGGATCTTGTTTGAACGGTGGAGTAGGAGACCCTGAAATGGTGGTGGTAGCTCCAATCGAACAGGCCATTAAGGAAGTAACTTTTTACCGGCAGAGCCGAGAACAGATTACTACTAATTATGTTACATTGATTGTGCCGACAGAGGGTCTAGCATCGCTACGAATAGATAATTCTGCTGCATTCGACCATGTGTATACCCATCCGCACAATGCATTAATGGGAAGAAATTATTCCGTGGTAGTCAAAAGATGGTCGATAAACCCAGGTGAAGGTTTTCAGGCAAATGTGCGATGTGATTCGGCATTTACAGCAATCACATACGGATTAGGTAGCGTAGAAAGCTATGCCTATAGTGCGGGTGCATATATCAATAACCTCAATGCACTCACCGGCATCCACAATGAGCCGGACCTCACCGGTGGAGGAACAACCCTCCATGATTTCACGGGTGTGGGTACTCCAATGGAACTCTCGGTGCTGATTAAATATCAACCCGACAGACTTACCTGGAAGTTCAGTGAAATGCAGCCGCCTCCCGGCGCGTGTATGACCGCCAATCCGGCAATCGGTACAGATTTCGTTATGAATCCCGCTTCCAGCTTCTATGATGGAGTTGTGGTGATCAACGGAACAAACTATCACAAGTATACACTTCCGCATACTTTCACCTTCAATTGCCCCGGTACTTATGAAATAACTGTAGAGGCATACAGTGTGAACAGTAATTCATGCGGCAACAGAGAAGTATTCTATCCCGCGGTTGAGGTTAAGGAACAGCCCATTGCTGATTATACCTATCTCAATCCTACCATGTGTACGAAGGATACGCTCTATCTCACTGGTCCTACGTCGGGGCTATCCGCTGTTACACCTTTCCCGTTTGTGAGATGGGAATGGTACCTGCCCAATGGGGTAGTAGGCACATCGAAAGATACTGCCGTGATCCTTCCGCCCGGCACACATGAGATTAAAGTAGTGGGCGTTACTGCTGAAGGTTTGCTTAGCGATACCATCACTAAAACGATCACTATCTATCCGCCTCCAACCACAGTGTTTGAAGCGACACCTGATGTGGCATGTTTGGGACAGACGATCACATTTACTCAAACTGCTACTTATGATGGACCCGCAACGCCCATCACAAACTATTACTGGAATTTCGGGGATGGCAACACCCTCAACAATATGAACACCTCCGAGGTGCATACTTACGCGGCGGAGAAGACATATACCGCAACAGCAGCCGTGCAGGTATCCGCCCTTTGCGTCAGCGATACCGTAGAAAAGGTTGTGATCATTTCCCCCGAAGCACAGATCGACTTCAGCTATCCCGATGACTGTCTGCCCGCTTCCGGCCTTGCACAATTCGGCGCTTCTGCGACTGACCTTGGTGGAACTCCGATTACTTCTTATCTGTGGGACTTCGGTGATCCCGGTAGTGGCGCTAACAACACTTCCGATCAACAGAATCCTACACATACATATTCCAGCTTCGGCACGTACACGGTAACGCTTACAATTGTAAACAATACCGGCTGTTCTGGTGACGTATCTATTCCGCTCACGTTCGGACCCGAGCCTGCGCTCGACTTCCCTGCGTTTGCTCCTGTTTGTCCAAACTCTGCTCCGATCTCCGTTGCTACCGGAACGATCACTAACGGAGTGGCTGCCACATCCGAGAGCTATTCCGGTCCCGGTGTTACCGGCACCACATTCGATCCTGCAGTTGCAGGTGTGGGTATTCATACAATTACTTATACGGTGACTACACCTTCATGTACTGAAACAATTGATCAGACAATCGAAGTGTTGGCGCCGCCAACTGCAAGCGCTGGCAACTATGGACCTGTTTGTGTCAACGCTACTCCGGTTACGCTCGCGGGTACTCCTGCCGGTGGAGTGTTCTCTGGTCCTGGTGTAACGGGTACAACATTTGATCCCGCAACAGCCGGCGTGGGAAGCCATACCATCACCTATGATTACACAGATGCGAATGGTTGCTCTAGCAGCGTTACAACAGTAATCGATGTAAACGCTCTTCCGGTTGTTGATGCAGGTACTTACGCACCGATTTGCGTAGACGCAGCTGCCATAAGTATTGCCGGTACACCCGCCGGTGGAACATTTACAGGCCCTGGTGTAACAGGTAATACCTTCGATCCTGCTGTTGCTGGTGCGGGCACACACACTATTACTTATTCCTACACCGATGCAACTGGATGTACGGGTGTGAACACAACTAATATTGTTGTGAACGCACTTCCTGTTGTTAATGCGGGAACTTATAATCCCGTTTGCGTAGATGGCGCTGCCGTAACACTTGCGGGTACTCCTGCAGGCGGCACGTTTAGCGGAACAGGTGTAACAGGTACGAGCTTCGATCCTGCCACTGCAGGCGTTGGAGCACATACCATCACTTACATTTATACTGATGCGAATGGTTGCGCAAACTCTGCAACCGCTACCATTACAGTAAACGCGCTTCCCGTTGTTGATGCGGGCACATACGCTCCGGTTTGTATTGCGAACCCCACACCAGTTACACTTGCGGGTACACCTGCCGGTGGTACATTCAGCGGAACTGGCGTAACAGGAAACAGTTTCGACCCAACAGTTGCAGGTGCGGGCACACATACCATTACTTATAATTATACCGATGCGAACGGTTGCGCTGCTTCTGCTACCACAGACATCACAGTGTATGCTTTGCCTGTGATTGATGCTGGCACTTATGGACCAACCTGCGTGGATGGCGCAGCGATCACCCTTGCAGGTACAC
>CBINHQ010000266.1:0-4154 GCA_966250475.1 uncultured Chitinophagaceae bacterium | reverse complement strand
GGTGTACAATACAGTATTAGGAATTGTACAAAACGCACAGGACGCGGAAGACATCACGCAGGAAGTATTCGTTCAGGTATATCATTCAATAAGTTCTTTCAAAGGCGATTCAAAGTTTTCAACCTGGCTTTACCGCATTGCCGTAACAAAATCGCTGGATCATGAACGAAAGAAGAAGCGAAAGAAGCGATTCGGTTTTGTGAGGAGCATATTCGGAGAGGAAGGTGATGTGGTTGTTCATCCACCGGATTTTCAACATCCGGGAGTGACGCTGGATAACAAGGAAAACGCATCGGTCTTGTTTAAAGCCATTGCGGAATTGCCGGAAAATCAGCGCATCGCATTTACCTTAAACAAGGTCGAAGGGCTTAGTTATCAGGAGGTAAGCGACATAATGCAGACGACTGTTTCCTCCGTGGAATCGCTGATGCATCGTGCCAAGAACAATTTGCGTAAAAAGCTGGAAGATTATTATAATAGCCGGGATTAGGCACAGGTTTTAAGGCTGTCCGGCGTCTAAAAATAGTAGTTATGAACAAGCAGAAAGACATATCCAGGCTCGTGGAGCAGACGATGGAAAGTCTGGAAGGAATAAAAAGGGCTGAGCCTACGCCGTTCCTTTTCACTCGTGTGAAAGCACGCCTGGAGCGCGAGGAAAAGAACGCCTGGGAAAAACTCGCTGGTATTCTCGCCAGGCCGGTGGTCGCATTTGCAAGTTTGTTCATCATTGTAGGCGTCAATGCCTTCCTGCTCTTCAGCAATCCCGATACCGGAGGAGGTTCTAATTCTCCCGGTGTAGTCCAGTCGAATAACATAACTGAAGATTATTTCATCCTGGCTACAAATAACTATGACTACGAAAACCTGGAACCCTGATGAGCATCTCGAAAAATAAGCCCCTGATCTTTATCATCGCAATTCTTCTCGTTACGAATATTGCGTTGCTGGTATTCTTTCTCAATTATTCTAAACCTTCGAAAGCTGGAGAGAAAGGAACTCGCGGCGGGATGGTTTCCGCAGCTTTGAAGAAAGATGTAGGTTTCTCCGACGAACAAATAAGCGAATACAAGAAAATGAAAGAAGAGCAGTTCAAGACAATGCGACCAATTATGGATGACATCCGCAAGTCGAAGGACAGCCTCTTCAGATTACTTGGTAGCGCAACGGCGGATGATTCAACCGTTGATCAACTCGCGGGAGATATCGCCATGAAGCAAAAGGAAATGGACCTTCTCGCATTCGCACACTTCAAGAGGATAAGAACTCTCTGCACTCCTGACCAATTACCCAAGTATGATTCAATGGTCGTGAAGATGATCAGAAAGATGGGTAAGGGAAGACAACAGGAGAAGCCAAAGAATTAAGACACTAAACAACACACATATGAAATACAGGATCTTTAGCCTGCTTGCAGTTCTACTTGCTTCGGCATTCATTACTGTAAATGCGCAAGGCGGACAACGCCTCAGCGTTGAAGAACGCGTAAATCGCGTGATGGAAAAGATCTCTTCATTCAATCTCGATGACGCGAAGAAGGCCGAGGTTGATTCCATCTTTTCACAATCCTATCGTGCGCTCGATGCAAAGCGTTCGGAGATCAGAAACAATTCCGAAGGCGGAGAACAAAGAGCGGAAATGCGCGAAGAGATGAGAAAGATAACTGCAGACCGCGACGAGAAGTTGAAGAAAGTGTTCACCGATGAGCAGTACAAGAAATGGAAAGAAGAGATTGAACCTTCAATGAGACCGCAGCGCAGGAATTAAATCTTCATTTTACTTTCTCTCTAAAATTAAACACCGTTAAGCATAATGCTCAACGGTGTTGTCGTCAAAAGGAAAAGATTATAGTTTTTCTTCGGACTACTGCGTTTAGAAACTATAATTTAAAATACGGTATGTAGTGGGTGAAATGGATGGGACGGCCGGTCGCTCGAATTCTTTCGCAAAGTTGTTGGTTGAACATTAAAATTTCTCCGAATTACATGAGGAGTTATTTACATGTTTCGCACATATTATTCCACCGGGTTGTGAGTTGAAACAGGGGTAGGCTTAGTTCGCGACCGGCTTCTCCTTCTTAATATTTTTCAATTCTTCATGATTGGTCAGATCGAGTCTTAAGGGTGTGATCGAGACATAATCATTCTCCACCGCCCAGCGGTCTGTATCCTCCTCTGCCGGTTCGAGTGGGGAAACGGTGAACCAGTAATGTTTTCTTCCCATCGGGTCCATTCCTGGGACGATGTATCCATCGTAGAGTCTTACCGATTGGCGCGTCCAGCGAATTCCCTTGGGCTGTTGCGGAAAGTTTATGTTAAACAGGCTGAGGCCTGGAGTTGGGATGAGGAGTTCGAGCGCTTCTTCGACAAATGGAGCGAGCGATTCGAAATCGGGTTCTGACTTTCCCACTGGCGTGCTTAGCGCGATGCCTTTAATGCCCAGGAGCACGGCCTGCTTCGCTGCGGCGAGAGTGCCGGAGTGCCACATCGCATTGCCGAGGTTGGGACCGAGGTTGATGCCGGAGAGCACAACATCCGTCTTCTTGTACAAATGAGTACCCAGCGCCACACAATCGGCCGGTGTGCCATTTACCCTGAATGCCTCAATGCCTTCGAAAACAATGGGCGATTTGCGCAAGGATAGCGGTCGCGAGTGTGTTACTGCATGTCCCATGGAAGATTGCTCCACATCAGGAGCTACTACGATTACTTCGCCGAACCTGCTGGCCACCTTTGCGAGTGCGAGAAGGCCCGGGCTGTAAATGCCGTCGTCGTTGGTAATTAAGATCCTCATACCAGAATTATCCGCATTTTCATGCCAACCCCGCCCTGACACTGGTACAATTTTTAGCCTTCTTAGGCTAAAACCAACACATGAAACAAGTCAGGTTATTGCATAATCCCTCCGCCGGAGATGAGGAGCACAGCATGGAGCATCTAGCAGAAATGATCGAAAAAAGCGGGTTCGAGTGCAAATATTCTTCCGTCAAGAAAAAGGGATGGAAAGAATTTGAAAATGGATTGGAGATTCTTGCGATTGCAGGTGGTGATGGCACAGTGAGAAAAGTGGTGAAGGCGATGCTCTCGAGAAAGATGCATGAAAAAATATGGCCGATTGGTTTGATACCGCTGGGCACGGCGAATAACATCGGCAAGACACTGGGCCTCGCCGGTAAGGGACCAGAACATCTCATCTCATCATGGAAAGAAGGTCACAAAAAGAAATTTGATGTGGGAATGTTGTATGATTTGGAAGATGCAAGTTTCTTTCTCGAAAGCTTTGGCTTTGGAATCTTTCCCTATCTTATGCGTGAGATAAAGAAAGAGCCTGAACATGAAGATTTGAAGCCGGGTGAATCGATTACGAATGCATTGCGCGTACTTCATTCCATCATACTGGAATACGAACCTCGCAATTGCAGGCTCATCATCGATGGAAAGGATCATTCAGGAAAATATATCATGGCCGAAATAATGAACACGCAATCCATCGGACCAAACCTTCATCTCGCGCCATTTGCCGATCCGGGTGACGGAACATTCGAGATTGTACTGATTCCCGAGGGTGACAAGCAGCGTTTTGGTAAATTTGTGTGGGAACGACTCGAGGGTTCGGAGAAAGCGTATCATTATTCCACCATCAAAGGAAGAAACGTGGAGATCAGTTGGGATGGAACACACGTGCACGTGGACGATGAAGTGCTGAAGATTCCGGAGGATACGATGGTGAAGGTGGAGATGCGGGAGGGACTCCTGGAGTTTGTTGTTTGAAGTTTGGGGTTTGATTGGACTCTTCAATTCGAGGAATCCAATCAAACTTCAAACAACAAACCCTTAAACTATTAAACTCAAGAATCTTGGTTGATCAACGACGAATCTTACTGGTGGAGGACGAACCGAAAATTGCCGACTCCCTCAAGCTTGGCCTTGAGGAGAATGGCTATTCGGTGGTTGTGGCCTATGATGGAAGCATCGGTTACAAATTATTTATCGCGCAGGAATTCGACCTCGTGATACTCGACATCAATCTTCCCGGTATCAATGGCTATGATCTTTGCAAGATGATTCGCGAAGGAAATACTCAGGTTCCCGTGATCATGCTCACCGCGCTGAATGCGCTCAACGATAAAATTGAAGGTTACGATGCCGGCGCAGATG
>CBINHQ010000265.1:0-4163 GCA_966250475.1 uncultured Chitinophagaceae bacterium | reverse complement strand
CAAATCCGTATAAATCCGTGTCTCAAAAATTTCCTCCTTGGCCCCCCACAAAAAAACCGGGCCCATTGCGGACCCGGAACAACTAAAAACTGGTATGACGGTCAGAGAGTGAGAAACTAATTTTTAATGATCATGCGGCTGGCGACTTCACCCTGGCAGATTGCCCTCACCACGTAGTGTCCGGTTGGCAACTGGCTTACCTGAATGTTTTCGGTCTGGCTCGCCCTCGACTTGCTGATGCTTCCTACCTGCAACCCATTCTGTGAATAGATGCCGATCTGCACAGGCTTGTTCTGCCATGAAGCGGGAAGAGTTACCCTTAGTTCATTCATTACTGGGTTTGGATACGCACTCAGCGCAATGATGTTATTGTTTGTCGCATCCGGACGAATGATCCTTACTTCGGAGTATTCATACTTTCCATCCACATCAACAGACCTGAGACGATAGAAAACCGCATTCGCCTGTACTCCTGTGATGTCATTGGGAAACTCATACTTCTTAATATCGCTTGTGTTTCCATAAGCGAACACGAGTCCAACCTGGTTGTAGTTAGTACCATCTACGCTGCGCTGTACCTCGAAGTGGCTTACATTCTTTTCACCCGCCGTTGTCCATCTGAGATCAACCTTGGAGTTGTTTACTGTCGCTGTGAAATCGATTAGTTTCACGGGCAGTGTTTCGATGGGACCATCGAGAGTGAATGATTTAAACCAGAGTGAATTCATGCGCATGCCGGCAGCAGATCCTGAGGAGTTCGACTTTCTTCCGCCGAGTCTGAATTCGATCCTGTCCTTGTTTTCGTACTGGTAAGTTGCCATCACAGAAGTAGCGGCCGTATCGATGCTGCTGAAGTTGGTATAAGGACCAGTTACTTCCACATCGCTTCCAGAATTGTTGAGATTGAGAAGATCAAGAACGGTGTTGAGGAGGTTGGTGACCAGAAAATTATTTTGGCTAGTGGCAACGTTCTTTACTTTTTTGAATTCCTGCCATTCCCTAACTCTGTTACCATCGCCGTCGATGTCCAGGGCGGTAATGTAGAATTTTTCGATCTCCTGCTTCTGGTTGGTGCCTGACTTGAAGAATTCCATTCTGAACTCCATCCACCAAACAGTATTGGGAGCAATGTTTCCATTGATTCCAAGTTCAGGCTGAAAGGCCTTGTCCCAGCCATCGGAGTTGTTGTCGATAGACCTCAGTTGCACATTGCTGGCTGAACGACCCCTGATCTCCACGATGGCATCAACGGCATTCGGACCAGAAATCACATTGGAGAATTTGTATTTCGCGCCATTTTGCCCGGAAGCACCACTGATGAGTTGTGGATTCCTGAAGACCATTTCAGGAACGGGCTGCGCATTTGTTTCGGTTGTAAGCAGCGCTGCAAAGATTGCAGCAAATGCAAAGCGTAAAGTTGTTTTCATTTTCTCAGGGTTTGACGGACGATTGTTTTACAATCTTTGATTTCGTGCTGCCCGGCTTGCCTGAGGAAAACTTTCGAGGTTAATCTTGGAGTTCTTCATTGGGGCCGGACTAGTTTTCTTTCTAAGGGTATGCACTGAAATCGAATGCAAGATATACTTGGTAATTTAACCATGCAAGTTTTTGAGGAAATTTTCGTGTGAATTTCAGTATTTTTTACATCGTACATCTACGCAACTGTTGAAATTCATTTATTTAGATATGATGAGAAACGGAGAAACACGAATAGAAAAAAGTAAGATTTCGGGAAAATGATTGATAAAATACTATTTGGGTTAATGATTATATGAGGATTTTGAGGGTTCAGAAAACACTTAAATGATGAGGGTTGAGAGATGGGAGATGAGGGACTTTGGATTTAAGTTCATTTGGAATACCTAGCGCTTTCATTCAAGAGGTTTAAGAGTTTAAAGGTTTAAAAGTTTAAGGGTTTGGGAGGTTGAAAAAGATTCCTCGTATCGAATTCTCTTATCTCTCTTCCCTCCTCTCTCATCCCTGATTTTCGTCGTTGCAGGCCCTCATCCTACCTCCACAAAAAAACCCCGGAATTTCCGGGGTCCTTCATTATCTCATTAACTAATTAGCTAATTAACTAATTAGACCTATGCTTTGTATTGCGGTACAAGAGAATTCGCCAACTCAACCATCTTCTTAATTCCATCTTCTGGAAGATTTCCTTTCTTGAATTCAGCCATCACATCTGGAAGTTTGTTGTCCATTTCCATGAGGAAGTGTTCTTCAAATTCCTTCACCCTGTTTACAGGAACGTCTTTCAACAGACCATTTGTTCCGAGGTAGATGATTGCAACCTGCTTCTCAACCGGGAATGGTGAGTATTGGGGCTGCTTAAGAATTTCCACGTTGCGTGCACCCTTGTCAAGTACGTTCTTCGTAGCAGGATCGAGGTCACCACCGAACTTGGAGAATGCCTCGAGCTCGCGGTAGAGTGCCTGGTCGAGTTTCAGTGTACCAGCCACCTTCTTCATCGACTTGATCTGTGCGTTACCACCCACACGGCTTACTGAGATACCCACGTTGATCGCAGGACGGATACCGGCGTTGAAGAGGTTATTCTCGAGGAAGATCTGTCCATCGGTGATGGAGATCACGTTCGTCGGGATGTATGCTGATACGTCACCAGCCTGTGTTTCGATGATTGGCAACGCGGTGAGCGAGCCTCCACCTTTCACCAGGTGTTTGATGCTGTCTGGCACGTCGTTCATGTTCTTAGCTACGGCATCATCGTTGATGACCTTCGCGGCTCTTTCGAGGAGACGGCTATGCAGGTAGAATACGTCACCGGGATATGCTTCACGACCTGGAGGGCGGCGGAGCAGAAGAGAAACCTCACGGTAAGCCACGGCCTGCTTTGAAAGGTCATCGTAAATGATGAGTGCGGGCCTTCCGGTATCGCGGAAGTATTCTCCGATCGCGGCACCTGCGAAAGGTGCGTAGAACTGGAGAGGAGCGGGATCGGATGCAGAAGCGGCAACGATGATGGAGTAATCCATTGCACCGGCATCTTGCAGAGTCTTCATCACACCTGCGATGGTGGATGCTTTCTGTCCGATAGCCACGTATATACAATAAACCGGCTTGCCGGCCTTGTAGAATTCTTTCTGATTGATGATTGTGTCGATGGCGATGGCGGTCTTACCAGTCTGCCTGTCGCCGATGATCAGCTCACGCTGTCCACGGCCGATGGGAATCATCGCGTCGATGGCTTTAACACCAGTCTGCAATGGCTCCTTTACTGGTTCACGGTAGATAACTCCAGGCGCCTTTCTTTCCAATGGCATTTCGTAGCTCTCACCGGTGATGGGACCTTTACCGTCGATGGGTTCTCCGAGGGTGTTAACCACGCGGCCAACCATTCCTTCACCTACCTTGATGGAGGCGATCTTTCCGGTACGGGTAACCTTGGCTCCTTCCTGGATGCCGCCGGTGTCTCCCATCAGTACCACACCCACATTGTCCTCTTCGAGGTTAAGCGCGATGGCGCGAACGCCATTCTCAAATTCAACGAGCTCACCGTAGCGAACGTTACCGAGACCGTAAACGCGGGCGATACCGTCGCCTACCTGCAATACCGTTCCAACCTCCTCGAGGTCGGCGCTTGCATTAAAATTGCTTAACTGCTGGCGCAGTATCGCACTTATTTCATCTGGTTTAATATCTGCCATCTTGAATGTATGTTTATTCTAAAATTTTTTAATTCTTCTCTCTAAAATTCAGGCTGCAAAAGTAGTTGAAGCCATCGAGAAACAAAAACCTTAACGTATACGATAAATGAAGTCGTTATTCTCAAATTGCTTCGCGATCGCCTTCAAATCATACGCGATGCTGGCATCGATCAGCTTGTCGCCAATCTGAAGCCTGAAACCACCGATGATGTCTTCATCAACCTTTTCTTCCAGCTCAATATTCTCATAGCCGCCGGTTGACTTTACCTGCTTCACGATCGCATCGCGCATTGAACTGCTGAGCTGAGTTGCCGTTGTCAGCTTTACAATATGAATATTCTTGTACTCTTTGTACTGGTTGATGACTGAACTTGCGATCTCAGGCAGATTACTTTCCCTGCTTTTGTTGGTGAGAAGGGTGATAAAGGCAGAGCTGAGTTTACCAAGATTCGTTCCTGCCACAGCCTTTAGTATGCTGAGCTTATTATCGCCGGA
>CBINHQ010000264.1:0-4164 GCA_966250475.1 uncultured Chitinophagaceae bacterium | reverse complement strand
GGCGCCTTTGAACAAATAGATGCCACTGCGGAGGTGAACCTTATGCCATACGAGTTTTTCGAAACCACCTTCCTCTCCTGCCTCGAGCAAAAGTGGCATCAACACATTGCTGATTGCCTGGGATGCTGTGCGTGCAAAACCTGAAGGAATATTCGGAACGCAATAATGAATCACGCCATATTTAAGGAAGATGGGATGTTCATGACTTGTGATCTCCGAAGTCTCGAAGCAGCCACCGCGGTCGATGCTCACGTCGATTACAACTGATCCTGGCCGCATGTTGCTGACCATTTCTTCGGTCACCACCATTGGAGTCCTGCCCGTCTCCGATGCAAGTGCGCCGACGGCAACCTCGCAGGTCTTCAGTTGTTTCGCGAGCATGCGGGGCTCGATCACAGAAGTCCACAATCTCTGGCCGATGTTATTCTGCAATCTCTTCAGACGATAAACGCTGTTGTCGAAAACCTTCACCGAGGCGCCGAGAGCCAGGGCTGCACGTGCGGCGTACTCGCCAACAATTCCCGCACCGATGATGATAACCTTTGTTGGGGCGATGCCGGAGATGCCTCCGAGCAACACGCCCTTGCCGTGATTGGCAGAGCTGAGGTATTGCGCGGCAATCAGCATCACCGCGCTTCCCGCGATCTCGCTCATGCTGCGCACGATGGGATAGGAATCGCTATCGTCTTTCAGATTCTCGAATGAAATAGCGGTGATCTTCTTCTCCATCATCTTCTCGAGCAATTCTGCTTTCAGCACAGAGAGATGAATCGGAGAAATGATTACTTGTCCGAATTGCAACAATGGAATGTCTTCGTCAATCACCGGTGCGCTCTTCACTACCACAGGGCATTTGAATACATCCGCACGATCATAAACGATCCTGGCTCCCGCTTCGCTGTAATCTTTGTCGCGGAAGTGCGATGCCTCGCCGGCGTTGTGTTCGATTATTACCTGGTGACCGTTGCTCACGAGTACGCTCACCGCATCGGGAGTGAGTGCGATGCGATTTTCCTGGAAGGCGATCTCCCTGGGAATGCCAATCATCATGCCCTCTGACCTGGGCTTTATGTCCAGCGTTTCCTCCAGCGTTTCATAGCTGAAAGAGGTGCTGATCGTTGGCTTCTGCTGGCTCATGAAGGTTGATTGGTTTATTTAGTTTTACCAGCAGGGAAGGATTGCCTTAACTGGTTTGCTGGGGAACCAAAATTAACTCATTTATCTTCTATCAACAACTTACGATTGGCAGGATCGAGAGAAATCAGCCGAACATGCAGGGTATTTTCCGGAAGAATACCTTCGGCTTTTTCGGGCCATTCCACAAAACAGGTGTGGCCACTGTAAAAACAATCCTCCACACCGGCCTGCACAGCCTCGGCTTCGCCGGAAAGCCGATAAAGATCGAGATGAAAAAGCTTGCGCTCCTCGCCATTTTCCTGGAAGACGTATTCATTGATGAGCGAAAATGTCGGGCTTCCCACCGCGTCCTTTACACCGATCACATCGCAGATCGCATGAACGAATGTGGTCTTTCCCGCTCCCATTTCACCATGCAATGCGACAACCACAGGCCTTTTCAGCATTTTCCAGAATTTTTCTGCCGCATCCTGTATGGTACTCAATGAAAACGTTAATTCCATCAGTCAAAAATAAATATTACAACAGTGTTGCTAAGATATTGTTATACCGATTAAGAATACCGTTTAGGGCATTCGGTAAATTTGTATTATGGAAAAAGTCCAATGGCAGGTAGAAGGCATGGACTGTTCGAATTGCGCGCTTACCATCCGTAAATACCTCGAAAAACAAGGCATGAAGGACGTGAGAGTCAATTTCGCAACGGGAGATGTGGCCTTCACCATTGCAGAAAATAACGATACCGATAAACTCGCGAAAGGAATACATGACCTCGGATATGAAGTGACGGGACAAGCAACGGCCGCCCGGGAAAAAAAGAAGTTTCTCTCCACCAATCTTCAACGTTTCCTGTTCTGTCTTCCGTTCACTTTAATATTGATGTTGCACATGATCCCGGGCCTGCACATTCATTGGCTCATGGATCCCTGGGTGCAACTCGCACTTTGTCTTCCGGTGTATGTTGTTGGAATGCGCTTTTTCGGCAAGAGCGCATGGAAGAGCTTGCGAAATGGCATACCAAACATGAATGTGCTGATCACCCTCGGTGCAACAGCCGCATTCGTGTACAGCCTTGCGGGTCATTTGCTTGGTCTCGGGCAGGACTATCTCTTCTACGAAACAACAGCAACCATTCTCACCCTCGTATTCCTGGGAAATTATCTTGAAGATGCTTCTGTGAGTTCTACTCAACGCGAATTGAACAAACTCGTGAAGTCGCAGAAGGTAATGGCAAACATGATTGCCTATGACGACAAATACCAGGAGCAGATTTTCCAGGTTGAAAGCACAGACCTGCGTGTGGGTGATTTAGTTCTGATTAAAACAGGAGAAAAAGTTCCTGCAGATTGTAAGATACTCTGGGGAGAAGCTGAGGTGAACGAATCGCTTCTCACCGGTGAAAGCCTGCCCGTGCACAAGAAGGGAAAGGACATTCTTGTGGGCGGAAGCATTCTTGAATCCGGCACTGTGAAAGCCCAGGTAACAGCTGTTGGAGATCAAACCGTACTCTCGGGAATCATCAACATGGTGAAGCAGGCGCAAGGCGAAAAACCTCCAGTGCAGAAATTAGCCGACCGCATCAGCGCGATCTTCGTGCCAACTGTAATCGCCATCGCGATACTGACCCTTGGCATCAACTGGATTGTACTTGGAAACTTCACTACCTCACTCATGCGCAGCATCGCAGTTCTTGTGATTGCCTGTCCATGCGCGATGGGTCTCGCAACTCCTGCCGCCATTGCCGTAGGACTCGGTCGAGGTGCGAAGAATGGCATACTCTTCAGGAATGCACAGAGCCTGGAGTTGTTCAAGAACATCAGGCAGGCGGTGTTTGATAAGACGGGTACGCTCACAACGGGAAAGTTCACCCTGGTTGAACAACTTTCTACTAATACAGGTTCCTCAATATCACAGGAAGAATTCAGAAGGATCGTCTTCTCACTCGAGAAATATTCCAACCATCCCATTGCCAAAAGCATTACACAGGAATGGAAGACGAATAACGCCATCAACTGGAAAAAGATTGACGAAGTAAAGGGATTTGGAATGAAGGCAGAAGACAAGGATGGCAACATCTACATCGCCGGCTCATACGAGGCAGCCCGCGAATTGACCAACGATGCCAGCCACAACATCTACGTTGTTCGCAACAACAAACTGATTGGATGGATCGATGCAAAGGATGAAATACGACCCGAGGCGAAGTCTGTAGTCTCTTATCTGCATTCGAAAGGAATAAAGACTATACTCCTGAGTGGCGACAGCCTTGAAAGAACGAAGACTCTCGCTGCAGAAGCAGGCATCAGTGAAGTGATAGCGGAGCAATCGCCGGAACAGAAACTGAAGAAGATTGAAGAACTCTCTGCACAGGAGCCGACAGTAATGATCGGCGATGGCATCAACGATGCACCTGCACTCGCAAAGGCCACGATTGGTATATCAATGAGTGATGCCTCACACCTCGCGATGCAAACCGCGCAGGTGGTGCTGATGAATCAGGGGTTGAAGAAACTGCCCTCCGCTCTCGGGCTTGGAAAGCATACCTATATCACCATAAAGCAGAATCTGTTTTGGGCGTTTGCGTATAATATTGTGGCGATACCGGTGGCGGCATTAGGATTTTTGAGTCCGGCGTTTGCGGCGCTGGCGATGGGGTTTAGTGATGTTGTGTTGGCGATTAATTCCGGGAGGTTGTATGTGAAGAAAGTCCTTTAGGGTTACGGATTGGAGGGTTTTTTTAGCCACGGATTGTAGGTTTTTTTTAGCCACGGATTGGAAGGTTTTTTTAGCCACGGATTACACGGATGCCACGGATTGGAGGTTTTAGCCACGGATTACACGGATGCCATGGATTGGAGGTTTTAGCCACGGATTACACGGAATACATGAATTTATTTTGAGCCACGAATATTTTATAGCCACGGATGACACGGATTTTTTAGAACAAAATTTTAAGATAAGTCTCGTAATTCAAATTCAGATAAATTTATCCGTGGCATCCGTGTAATCCGTGGCCCAACAAAAAAA
>CBINHQ010000263.1:0-4177 GCA_966250475.1 uncultured Chitinophagaceae bacterium | reverse complement strand
AACCCAATCAAAAACTCATGCGTTCCCCTGCTCGTCGTGCGGAGATCGGTTCTGGTGAAGTCGTAAGCATAACCCACATTAAATGTATTTCCAACATTCAGTCCCGCCATTGCCGCGAAGCCATCGAACTGCCTGATGCTTCCACCAGCCCACAAGAGGTCCCGGTATTGAAACTTCACATTCAACTCGCCCTGGTATCCGCTCTTGAATGCTCCGGAAACATATTTCACCATCAGTGAAGGCACCATGTTGATGTCTTCATTCAACAAGAACCTGTAACCAGCCGTAAGGAAGATATGCGGAATCATTTTCCCTGTCGTCTCGAATGTCGCATCATCCACAAACGCAAGTTTCTGAGGAATCACCTGCTGAGCTGAGAGGCCAACGAAGTAATCCGCCGAGTACAACCATAGTCCCACAGAAAGGTCTGGTTTAATCTTGCGCAATTCGCCTGCCACCGCTCCGCCAACTGCCGGGTCTGAAGGATCGGGACCGAAAAAGGCCTTGCCATCGGCGTTCAATCCAACTGTTGTGATTCCTGCGGAGAAACCTCCTGCGAGATTTGTACGTGGGCTCAGACCAAGATGATAGGCATAGCTGAGCGCTGCAGAAAAGCGATTGAAGTTTCCGGTCTTATCATTCACCACAGTCAATCCCACTCCATGATGCGGTTCTGACGCGGTGTAGTTCTCCCAATATGCATTACCGCGTGGATTCTCTCCCGGCACATTGAAGGAAGTGGCTGTAGTCTTGTAGTCCTTCTTCCCTATCGGTCCATGGATGGTGAGATAGGTTGTGCGTGGCGCGCCTTCGAGTCCCACCCATTGATCGCGGAGACTAACCTTCACATCGGTATAATTCTCTATTCCCGTGAGTGCGGGATTGAGAATATAATTGTTCAGGATGTATTGCGTGTAGTGCGATCGTTGTTGTGCGCCCGCGTTTACCATCGCGAAAACTGCAAATACCACAAATGCTGTCCTCATACTCATTTTCTTAACGGATTATGTCGACAAACCCTGTCATTGGCTTGCGGCCATTCTTGGGGTCGATGATATAATAATAGGTGCCAACAGGCGCATCCTTTCCATTTATCTTTCCATCCCACGGAGTGGTGTAGTTAACGAACTTCTGCACGAGTTGTCCGTACCTGTTGAAGATCTGCACCACGCAACCGGGATAGCTTTCGAGGTATTCAATCACCCATCGGTCGTGAATTCCATCGCCATTCGGACTGAAGATGTTTGGAATGATCGGTGCTTTCAGCAGTTTCACAAATACATCGTCGGAAGTCTTACAACCCTGGTCGGAAGTTATCGTAAGTGTGTACGTGAAGTCTGTTGGCGGTGAAGCCTCGGCCATTGCCACCAGTGGATCCTTGAGCCATGTGGGCGGAGTCCACTCATAAGTTACCGGGAAGTCGGTGATGAGTGTTGGTTCCAGTATGATCGTTCCTCCTTCGAGCACGGCCTTGTCGGGTCCCGCGTATGTGATCGGAGTTGGATTGACGATGATGTCCTGACTTACCGATTCAGAACATCCATTGTCTGCATCGTAGGTGTAGAGAATGGAGTGCGTGCCTGCACCTGCTGCACCGGGATCGAACATGCCGGTGGATGAAATTCCCGAACCACTGAAAGTTCCTTGACCAGGAAGACCATTCTGCAACTGAGCCTGCGTAAGCTGGAATGAAGGCGCATTGCTGCAGACAGGAAGTACTGCAGCGAAACTCAACTGAGGAGTTGCAAGGAGAGTGATCGTTTCGGTATATGTCACTCCACAGCTTTCGCCGGAATAGGCGACGTATCTTATTTCATACGTTCTCGTGGCTGGAGTTCCAAACTCAGGATAATTGAAGGTGTAGGTCTCTCCTGCTGTTGGATCGTTGTCGACTGTTTTCTGCGTGAGATCGTTTTGATCCCAGAATATTTCAACACGCAGGATTCTTCCTGCGTCGATTGTAGATGCATCCTTCAGAGTAATTGTCTGATCGCTGCAAAGCGCGGTATTGTTTTCCAAAGTGAATTTCGGCACGATGCCGGCTCCGTTCACGGATACAGTCTGGTTGAGCGTGTCTCTGCAACCCGCATCGCTGATGCTGATGAGTTGCACATTGTAATCGCCCGGCTGATTAAAGTGGTGAGTCGGATTTTGCAACAGGGAAATGTTCGGATTGTCCGGAGTAGCATTCCCATCGCCAAAGTTCCATTCCCATCCGGTTACAGAACCTGCACTGATGCGGGAAGTATCCTGCAACAATGCACTCACATCGTTCACACAAATCTGCGGAGAGATGAAGCCTGATCTCGGAACAGGATTGACATCGATCGGCTCGGTGTGTACGGTGCTAACACAACCTTTATCGGTTTCAACTTTCAGCGTAGCGTTGTATGTTCCCACGTTGGAATAGACATGAGTAAAGGCGTTTCCGTTCAGCAGAACGACATCACCACCAGTTCCATAATTCCATGTCCATTTAGTGATGTTGCCTGAGTTTGCAACAGAACCATCGGTGAACGTCACGCCCTGACCTTCGCAACCCGGTTGAGAGATGGTGAAGTCAGCCGTTGGCAATTCATTTACCACTACGGTGCGTGTGGCGATGTTTGCAGGCGAAACAGACTGACAACCTGCAGCAGAAGTAATGCTCAGTGTAACGGTATAGGATCCTGCTGCTGTGTATGTCTTTGTCGGGTTCCTGTCGGTCGAAGTGCTGCCATCGCCGAAATCCCAAAGCCACCCGGTCACACTGCTGTTTGGTGCAGTGCTCTGGTCAGTGAAGTTGATGGAAGAACCGAGGCAGACCTCAGCCGGTGAATCAAAAATTGCTTTTGGCTCAGGATAAACGGTGGTTAGGTTTTGCGAAGCCGTTGTAACGCAACCGTTGTTGGAAGTAACTTCAAGGGAAACATTGAACGGTCCTGCATTAGCATAAGTATGATTGGGTGAAGCGCCTGAACCTGGACCGCTGCCATCGCCAAAGTTCCATACGTAAGTGAAAAGATTTTCCGTACCATCGCTGATGGTGGATGTGCTGTTGAAAGTTGCGAGCCCCGAAGGCAGGCAGACATTCGGAAGTGTGAAGTTCACTACAGGATTTGGATGAACCGTGATCTGCTCGGAGAATACGGTACTCATACAACCTGATGCGGTCTCAACCTGGAGCGTTACGGTGTATGTGCCGGTGTTGGCATACGTATGCGTTCTCGGTCCTCCGGTGGTGAACGTCTCGGGAGGTCCATCACCAAAGTTCCAGGTCCATCTTGAGATTGTACCCGATGCAGTGGTGGAATTATCTTCGAATGTAACCGTCTTACCTGCACAGAGAGGAGCCACTGCGGCGAAATTCGCTACGGGAGGATCGTTCAACACCACAGCTTTCGTTACAGTATCAGCCTTGCAACCCACGTCTGTGATTACGGTGTACTTCACATCATACGAGCCGGGAGCTGAATATGTGTGTGAAGGGTTTGCATCGTTATCAATAAATGAAAAATCCCCGAAATTGTAATGCCAGTGGGTGATAGCTCGTCCGCCGGTGTTCGTCACGTTGTCTGTGAAAGTAACGGGATTCGACACGCATCCGTCTGTACTGAAGTTGAAATCAGCCACAGGCGGATCGAATACTTTCAATTCAAATTCTATTTCCTGTATGCCGTTGCAACCATCACCAGTCGGATTTAGAGCGATGATCTTAATGGGATAGGTACCGGCGTTGGGAACGGTGAACGTGCCGGGTAATTTATATTCATACAGCGTCTTGCCGTCGATAGGTGTGACTGATGAAGGCGTTGGACTTGTAATTGTAACATCGGTAAACAATCCGTTGAACTGCCATTCAATTTGCGTTGGTTCGTAAGGGAATGTCATCGACATGGTGAACGGCGCAGCCTTACACGCCGCAGGAAAGTCAACGGTTGCATATTCGTTATATGTAGTTACGAACTGATACAGGTCCTTCACATTCGTACCAGCGTTGTAGCCGTAAGATTCAAAGCTTCCGTATCCGTAGGCAATAGCATTGAATCCTGAATCAGATTGTATGATGTGCTGGCCCGGACTCACCTTCAACTGAGCGTAAGAATATTGCGGGTTCTGCGGAT
The DNA here is from genome assembly GCA_966250475.1 of uncultured Chitinophagaceae bacterium. Taxonomy (GTDB): domain Bacteria; phylum Bacteroidota; class Bacteroidia; order Chitinophagales; family Chitinophagaceae; genus CBINHQ01. Next base: position 74 of record CBINHQ010000263.1, on the reverse strand, counting down.
GCTGAATGAACGAAGCGACTTGAGGATTGCCATCAAGCCTGAACGAAGTAATCGCCGTTCCTCCGTTCGGAATG
>CBINHQ010000262.1:0-4201 GCA_966250475.1 uncultured Chitinophagaceae bacterium | reverse complement strand
TCGCCTGTATGAGAATTCATTTTACCTCAGTTCTAACAAAGCATCGTTCACGGAGAACTTCACGCTAGAGTTCGACCTGCTCATGCAGTTGAAGAACACGGGCTATACGTATCCAATGCTCTCATTTGGATTTCTTTCGACTCACCAGGATTCAACCACCGACAATTTGTTCCTGAGAGATCCGAACAAGTACCAGATGGCGGAGATATTCCTGAGGATCGGCGACAATGGAAGTTATACATATCTCTATGCTTCGGCTGACAACAACCGCAACTTCACTTCTGACAACCAGGAGCTCAGCATCATCGAGAAGAGGTATGGCAGGGTTTCGCACATTGCCGTGCAGGTGCAGGGATCGAGGATCAGGGTTTGGGTGGATGGAGAAAAGAAGTATGATCTTCCGAAGGCTTTATCCACGAAGTACATCTTCAATCAGATCTTCTTCAACCTCGGCACATCATCTTATAAGGATGATGAACTCGGGTTCTATGTGAGCAATATCAAGGTAGCGACAGGCAAGCCTGACACGAGACACAAACTCGTGGAGGAAGGCAAGTTCTCAACTACGGGAATATTGTTCGATTTCCAAAGTGCGGTGATCAAGCCTGAGTCCTATGGCGTGCTGAAAGAAATAGCGGGAGTGCTGAAAGATAACAAGGGTATTCGTCTCAAGATTGCAGGACATACCAGCAGCGATGGAGATGATAACGCGAACATGGAATTGTCGAAGAAGAGAGCAGCGGCAGTGAAGGATTTGCTCGTGGCGGATTTTGGCATCGATGCATCGAGGCTCGAGACGGAAGGAAAGGGAGAAACCGAACCCGTTGCCGACAACACAACAAAAGAAGGAAAGACTCTCAACAGGAGAGTTGAATTTATAAAACTGTAAACCACCATGCCGGTAGCGCCACCACGCTACCGGCAATTAAACAGAAGGGACAAGTACCACCATGAGATGGACATTCTTCATGCTGCCGGTTGTTGTATGCAGCGTTTTAATTGCTTCGGGAACTGAAACGCCCATGCACAAATTTGCCACCATTGCTGAAGGCGACACGGCCGACCTCAGGTTTACGACCGTTGCAACCACGAAGAAGGCAGACAGCGTGTACATACCTACCACATACACGCTTGAAGACATCGACCTCATAATTACGCAGCAAGCTCCCCTCAGCTTCATGCTCGGTGTATCGAAGCAGAAACAGGAAGTAGGCGCCTGGTACTTTCCCGGAACGAGCGACAAGCGTGCGCTCATCATCGCGGGTGTGCATGGCTCGGAACTCTCGGCGGTGGAACTCGCGAATGCGATCATGAAGGATTTGTTCAACGGTGAGAAGCCTTACTATTCCACGATCATCATCCCCACCCTTTTTCCTGACAATGCCAATGCGGCGAAGTCGAAACCAACTGCAATTAATTCTGTTGCCAACATAGGCAGGTATAGTTTTTCCGGCGCGGTGGATCCGAACAGGCAGATGCCTTCGCCGGGCAAGCCGTTTTGTGAGCACAATCCAACAGACCATGTGGGAAGAGAGATTGAGCAGGAGAATCAGTTGCTGTTGAAACTCATCCAGGAATTCAAGCCGCATCGCATTGCCAACCTGCACGCGATCCGCAATTCGAATTATGGCGGCGTGTATGCCGATCCGCGAACCGATCATGAAGGAATCGCGCTCGGATTTGAAACCGACAGCGCACTGGCCATCTCCATTGCGAAACACATAAGCAGGCATGGAGGAAATGTGGCAGGCAACAGGCTGAAGCTGAAACCAACCGCTCTTTATTACAAGGATCCGACACCTGTTGCGGCCGGTAAATTCCAACCGCGCAACATGACTGGTTCGGCGCTTAATGCGAACCGTGGAAGCGGCGTCTCTCTCGGCACCTGGGCCTCCACCGCTGTGGTACATGAGATGGATTCAACACTTAGCAGACATGCCATGCGCATTCTCACCATTGAATATCCCGGCTGCAGACGCCCGTCTGATTATGTCCGTCCACAGGAAAGAAGGTTCCATGAGAAGCAGATGGCTGCTTACGCCTCTGCAATACGGAAATATTTCCTAGGGAATTATTACGCCGAGGATGCCAATTAACTAATTAGCTAATTAGCTAATTAGTTAATTAGTTAATTACAATTCATTCGCCGATTGCCACAATCCAGGCACATGGCCATTTTCCGCAGAATCTCCCGGCAGTAATTTGCCGCCCATTAAACCTTATACCTGTTCATGGAGATCAAGATTACCTTTTTCATCAACCTCCTGCTGTATGCGTTGGTGGTGAGTCAGAGCCTGTTTTACATCCTTGCACTTTCGTATGCTTCTAAGACGATGCAGGCCGGAACATACATCGAATCGAGGAAGCTGATCGATGCGAAGCTCAGAAACAATCTTACCCTGGTGTATTATCTAGCGCTTGCATCATCGGTAGCGCTCACTTCCTTCACTATTGTCAATCCCTCGGGTGCGTTGTTCATGTGTTCCCTTGTGGCGCTGGGTGCGTTGATACTCGATATCGCGCTGGCATTGCACGGAAACATTCCGCTCAATCACCAGATCAGTAATTGGGATGAGAATGCCTATCCTGAAAACTGGAAGCACATCCGCAACAAATGGTTTCGTTATTACACGACCCGCCAGGTGGCAAACATCACCGGGTTCATCACTCTAATTGCTGGCTACATATTCGGTACATAAATATTAAACCTTAAACCAACGAAAATGAAAAGAACAATGCTTGTGATCGCGGCGGTAAGTAGCGCCGTAACTCTTGGACTCATTGCTTGCACCAGTGGATCAACTGCTGAAACGGCTGTACAGGAGGTAACCATGGACAGCCTCGTGAAGAGGGGAAGCTATCTCGTGAATGCGATGGGCTGTGATGACTGCCATTCGCCAAAATCATTTGGTCCGCAGGGACCGGAGGTGATTGAAGAACTGCGTTTCTCCGGATATCCTTCGGGTCGTGCGCTGGCATCTGTAGACAAGGCTGCCACGCAGTCGTGGATGCTATTGGGGCATGATGGTACTGTTGCCGTAGGGCCATGGGGTGCGTCGTTTGCGGCAAATCTCACGTCTGATGAAACGGGAATTGGCAATTGGACAGAAGAGCAGTTCATAAGAGCCTTGCGTGAGGGAAAATCCAAGGGACTCGAAGAGGGTCGTCCTCTCCTGCCGCCGATGCCCTGGTTTGTGTACAGGAATCTCAGCGATCATGATCTCAAATCAATCTTTGCATATCTCAAGTCGAGCAAGCCCGTGAACAACCTGGTGCCTGCGCCGAAACCATTAAAGGAATTGAAATGAAGAAGGCAGTTTCGATAATACTCTTCATCGCGATAACTGCAACGGTCATCGTGGCGGCGATCCAGGCAGGCAGGTATCATAAGGATGGGTGCGAGGCCTGTATGGTGAATTTGAGGAAATGAGTTTACAGGATCCAATGTTCAGGAGTCCCCGGCGAGAGCCGGGGATTTTTTTTGGCGGGGATGAATATCATATGATCTGCCAATTATGTATCAATCACGATTTCGATCATGACGTTCCTGATCTTTCTACCAATATAACGTCCCTGGCGGGACTCGAACCCTCCTGCATTGGACTCTGCTACCAATATGACGTCCCTGGCGGGACTCGAACCGTAACATTCCCGAACATGCTACCAATATTACGTACCTGACGGGACTGAACTTTATTACTCGATCGTTTTACCAACATGTCGTCCCAAGTGCAGGCGGACACCAGTCCCGTCAGGGACGTTATATTGGTAGAAAAACCAAGTGCAGGAGGGTTCGAGTCCCGCCAGGGACGTCATGTTGGTTAAATATCGATCTATCAAACACGGGTATTGTGAAACATACTACCTGGGAAGGAATAAATAGGAATTGAAAAAATTATAAAATGCAATTTGCCCATTGCGATGTCCATGGATGCCCTGACGGAGAAATTCTTCCTTAGCTAGGATGCGAATTTAGCCTTTCAATACAATACTATTAACAGCATTTCCCGAAGAAGGCGTTACCGTCTTGCTGATTCGGTTTCCACTTGCATCATAGGTGTAGAGAATAGAAGTCTTATCCGTTGTAGTTGCAGGATTCTTATCCTCATCCTTGATAATACCGGCAATCTTTCCATACACCGTCCATTCGATATTGTCGATTCCTTCTGCATGATCGGTTTTCAGGTTGCCGATGGCATCG
>CBINHQ010000261.1:0-4210 GCA_966250475.1 uncultured Chitinophagaceae bacterium | reverse complement strand
AACTTCATCAATGCAGTGAACATTCCACAGTTTCCCGGCACAATTCTCAGGTCGGGCGATACTTATTTTCACAAGACGATGTACAGGATTTCGCAATAAAAGGAATCAGGTTGAGGAGAAATAATTCAACTCCTCCTGCATGTTGAGGAACGGATGCTTCTCCATCAGCTTGCGAACTTTCTCTGCGTGTTCGAGCAGAAATTGGCGATGCTGTGTAGTGCCTGGTTGCATCGGGCGATGTCTTCTCGCAATGGCGATCTTTCGAATCTCTTTCATCAACTCGCGCGATGACTCGTCGATATAGTTCTCAGTAAATTTCTCCAGAACAAACTCTGTTGCCATGTAATTCGGGTGAGCAAGGTCGATGTCGTAAAAGCGATAATCGCGCAGCACGTCGATCACAAGTTCGTAAGCAGGAAAGTAAGTAATGCCATCGTACTTGCCGGCGAGATGGTGAACAGACTCAATGAGCCTCGCTTTGCTGCGGTTGTTTTCCACCACTCCATCCCTCAGGTGCCGAACAGGACTCACCGTGAAGATGATCTTCAGCTCGGGATTGAATTCCAGCAACCGATGATAGGTTGCATCGAGCATGGCGATGATGGAATTGATGTCAAGCAAATGCTTGTCGAACCATTTCGCCGGAGCGCGATGACAGTTCGCTACACCTCTCGATTCCGGCGGCTTATCAGTTTGTTCAATCGTGAGCCTGTAAGAAAAAGCGGAGCCGAGTGTGATGATGAGCCAGTTTGTCTGCTTGAGAAAGTCGTGAGCCTTTTCCTGCGATTCGTTGATTTGCTGAATCACAGTATCCGGATCCATTCCCGAAAACCTGCTGTGGTGTTCCCAGCTATGCCAGACCTCGTTTAGTTCGAAAAGATCATTAGTTGTGTAAGTCTTCTTCTCAACGTATGAAACCAGGCTACGGCACACACTGTCGGGATCGAAGAGAATGCCATTAGGGTTTTGCATCACCTTTAGCTTCGCCTCGTCGAGCGCACGACCGATGTGTTCGGTGAAGCATGATCCGATAAGCATCACACTGTCGCCGTAGCTGATCAGTGACTCCGGTTTCTTTATGTCGATATCGACCATGAAATTCATTGCACAAAATTGCTTTACACAAAAATCTCGTTTGCCAATTGAATGCTGCGCATGAGCGCCTCCTGGTTAAGATCAAGCTGCATTCCCTGTTCTTTGAAATAGGAAATCATCATTATTGAATCCATGTTGCCTACCAATTCATCATCCGCCATCGGGCATCCACCTATTCCTTTCAACGCTCCATCGAAACGCTCGCAACCTGCCTTGACCGCAGCTTGCAGCTTCTCTTCCCAGTTGGCAGGTGTTGAATGTAGGTGCACGCCAATCTCCACGCCCGGTAAAGATTCTTTGAGGTATCTGGTTATATGAAACACTTGTTCCGGCTGTGCCACACCCACCGTATCAGCAAGTGAAATGATGTTGATGTCGAGCGCTACCAGCTTATTCACCCATTCAAACACGATCTCTTCATCGTAAGGATCGCCGTACGGATTTCCAAAACCCATAGAGATGTAAACCACGAGTTCCCTTCCTGTCTTCACGCAAAGATTCTGTATGTCTTCCACTCTCTGCAGTGATTCGTCAATTGTTGAATTAGTATTGCGCTGCTGAAATGTGGGCGAGACGGAAAACGGAAAGCCGAGATATTTTATCTGTTCAAAGACTGAAGCATCCTCAGCACCTCGAAGGTTTGCAATTATCGCCAGCAATTTTGTATTGGGATGAAACCTGGAAGTGTCCCCTTCACCAAGCATCGTCAGCACAGTTGAAGTATCCGCCATCTGCGGTATTGCCTTTGGAGAAACGAAGCTTCCGAAGTCGATCGTGTCGAATCCCACTTCCATCCGCGAACGAAGGTATTTCACCTTCATTTCAGTGGGAATGAAATTCTTCCAGCCTTGCATTGCATCTCGCGGACACTCTATGAGCTTAATCATTCGGCCAAGTCAATTAATTAATTAGCAAATTAACTAATTAACTAATTATGATTAACTCATTCTCTGCCTTGTTGCTTCGTAAAGTATCATTCCCGTTGCGACGGAAACGTTGAGTGATTCAAAATCGCCCGGCATTGGAATGCTGAGGCGTTCATCGCAGATTTTTAGCAGCGCAGGATAGATTCCCTTCTCTTCACTTCCCATCACAATGGCGCTAGGTTGCGTGAGATCGGCCTTGTGAAGTGGTGTGCCTCCCCTCATCTCGGAAGCAAAGACACGAATGCCGTTCATGTGCAATTCATCTACTGCCTTCATCAGGCTGTTAACGCGACAAATGGAAATCTTATCGAGTGCGCCTGCTGAAGTGAGAATCGCATCCTCGTTCAATGCGCCAACACCTTTATCCGGTATGATGATCGCCTGCGCACCCATGCAGAATGCAGACCGGGCAATGCCGCCGATGTTGCGAATGTCGGTGATGCCATCAAGCATCAGGAACAACGGCGTCTCGCCTTTCTCGACGGTTAAAGAAATCACATCCTGCAAGTCCTGGTATTGCACCTTTGAGACTAATGCGATCAAACCATCGTGATCGGAAACATTGAAGCTGTTGAGCTTTGCCGCAGGCACATAATTTATCGGCACATTGTATTGCGATGCTAGCGCTTTCAATTCGCGCAACTGATCGCCCGCCTTCTTATTATCGAGGTAAATCCTGTCGAGGGGCTTTCCTGATTTCAAGGCATCCAACACTCTCTCCCACCCTGTGATGAGCGAACTCTTCTTCGGACGCTGGGGATGTCTGAAATTCTTCATAGCCATGCCGGGGTTCGCAGCGAAATTCCTGCCTATTTAATTCCGAAGGCCTTTTTAACCTTCGAAACGTAGTCTAGCTTCTCCCAGGTAAACAGTTCTACCCTCTTCTTCGTGGTCTTGCCATCGGGTGAAACGAATACCTTGTCAACAAACATTGGCTTGCGGCCCATGTGACCGTATGCTGCAGTTTCGCTGTAGATAGGATTGCGAAGCTTCAAACGCTTTTCGATGAAGTAAGGGCGCATGTCGAAGATGCCTTCCACAATCTTCGCTATTTCGCCATCGGTCATGTCTACCTTGGCAGTGCCGTACGTATTCACGTTGATGCTTGTTGGCTGTGCAACTCCGATCGCGTATGAAACCTGTACAAGTATTTCATCGGCCACTCCTGCTGCCACAAGGTTCTTTGCTATGTGCCTGGTAGCGTATGCAGCGCTGCGGTCAACCTTGCTTGGATCTTTACCGCTGAAAGCGCCGCCGCCGTGAGCGCCCTTTCCTCCGTAAGTATCAACGATGATCTTCCTTCCAGTTAGACCTGTATCGCCATGCGGACCGCCTATCACGAACTTACCAGTTGGGTTGATGTGATACTTGATCTTATCGTTGAAAAGCTTTGCGTATTTCTTGTACTTCGCCTTCACGCGGGGAATGAGAATGTTGATGACATCCTGCCTGATTTTCGCCTGCATCTTCGCTTCTGTATCGAAATCATCATGCTGAGTGGAAACCACAATGGCATCGATGCGCACTGGCCTGTTGTTGTCATCGTATTCGAGCGTAACCTGGCTCTTCGCATCGGGGCGCAGGTATTTAATCTGCTTGTTCTCCCTTCTCAGTACAGCAAGTTCGAGCAACAGTTTATGAGCGAGGTCGAGTGCGAGAGGCATGTAGTCCTGAGTCTCGTTAGTTGCGTAACCGAACATCATGCCCTGATCGCCTGCTCCCTGTTCTTCTTTCTTCTTGCGATCGACGCCCTGGTTGATGTCTGATGATTGTTCATGAATAGCTGAAAGCACGCCACAGGAACTTGCTTCAAACATGTATTCGCTCTTGGTGTATCCGATCTTGCGGATAACGCCACGTGCAATCTCCTGTACGTCGAGGTATGCCTTTGATTTCACTTCACCTGCAAGCACTACCTGTCCTGTGGTGACAAGCGTTTCGCACGCTACTTTCGATTGAGGGTCGAAGGCAAGAAAGTTATCTATCAGGGCGTCGGAAATCTGGTCGGCGATCTTGTCGGGATGTCCTTCTGATACGCTTTCCGAGGTGAAGAGGTAGGGCATAAAAAATAAAAAATTTTGCAGTTGAATTGATAAAAAAACTGAACCGGGTGCAAATATAGCATCCGATTCAGTTTTTTATACAAAAAGCTTATTCACTAAAGCTTTGAATAAATTATCCTTATCCTC
>CBINHQ010000260.1:0-4226 GCA_966250475.1 uncultured Chitinophagaceae bacterium | reverse complement strand
TTCAGTTTCTTTTGGATTGAGTGAACTTTGGGTCGGAAGACATCTCATCACCCTATTCCATTTCCTTGAACACAGTTACTGCAACGAATGGTTCACACGCCATCACAGCAAGAGCCAGGGATGCGGCTGGAAACATTACAACTTCCATACCTGTTGTGGTGACGGTATCAAACAACAATCTTGTGCTAGCGCTTAGCTTTAATGAGAACACAGGAAGCGTAGCCAATGACCAATAAGGCAACAACAACCACGGCACGCTTACCAATGGCGCCACGTGGAATGCATCCGGAAGATTTGGCGCAGCCGTTTCATTCGATGGAACGAACGACCTCGTCAACGTTGCTGACGCGAATTCTCTCGACCTCAGCAACGGCATGACGCTCGAAGCATGGGTTAGACCAAGCGTGCTTACAGGTTTCAGGAATGTGATCTCGAAGGAGAGAAGCACAAACGCATTTGCCTACGTGCTTTCCGCGAACAACAATGCCTCCAATACCAACAGCCAGCGTCCAAGCAGCCGTATCAGGACAGGAAGCACTAACCGCACACTCAACGGCACATCGAAACTGCAGACAAATACATGGACGCACATCGCCAGCACGTATGATGGCACAACTTTCCGTTTCTATGTGAACGGTGTGCAGGTGAACAGCATGTCTGCAACAGGTAACAGTCCTGCCACAACGAACATGCTGCGCATTGGAGGAAGCCCTGCATTAGGTTCTCAGTATTTCGCTGGCTTGATCGATGAAGTTCGCATCTACAACCGCGCTCTCTCGCAAAGCGAGATCCAAACGGACATGAACACACCGATTGGCGCCGATGCAATTCCGCCAACTGTTACGATACTCAATCCTCCTGCAGGCAATGTGACGAATACGGTGAACATTTCAGCTATCGCCAGTGACAATGTTGGTGTAGCAGGAGTACAATTCCTCCTCAATGGAGAAAACCTCGGAACTGAAGACACGAATGCGCCTTACGAATATTCCTGGAACACTACCACGATTCCAAACGGCAGCTATACGCTTACCGCAAGGGCAAGAGATGCTTCAGGACTAACAACTACTTCGAATCCCATCGTGGTTAATGTCGCCAACATAGTGCCCGATACCATCGCACCTGTTGTGACGCTCACTGCACCATCGGCAGGTACAGTCTCCGGTGCAATCAATGTTTCCGCGAATGCTTCGGATAATATTGGCGTGGCAGGCGTCCAGTTCCTGCTCAATGGAGTTGCACTCGGAGCCGAAGACAACAGCGCTCCTTATACTTTCCTCTGGAACACCAACGCAACTCCGAACGGTACTTACAACATTCGTGCAAGAGCAAGGGATGCTGCAGGTAACACCACTACTTCTGATTCTGTTGTGGTAACGGTTTCCAATTCTGGCAATCTCATTGTGGCAATGCCATTCAATGAAGAATCGGGTGTGACCGCTCTCGATATTTCCGGAAACAGTCACAATGGTGTACTCACCAATGGACCTGTAAGATCGACTGGAAGGTATGGACAGGGAATCAACCTCGATGGTGTGAATGATTTCATCAGCATTGCGGATCACAACAACTTCACGCTCGATCCAACACAGAGTTATACCTGGAGCGGATGGCTGCGCAGCAACAACTTCAATCAATGGAGCACGGTGTTCAGCCACACGATCGATGCGAATAATTTCTTCTACCTCTATGCGCATTCCACTCCAGATATAGATGGTGGCCCCGTTACAAATGGTCTTTCTGTATTCTGTTGGACGAATGGTGGTAACAACAAGCTCGTTGCACACAGCACCAACAATGTGCTCACTTCAGGGCAATGGTACTACGTAGCGCTCACGTACGATGCCTCGCAACCGCAGAACAACCGCTTCTCGATCTATGTTAACGGAGTGGATGTAACTGACAGGTCGGATGTGGCCTCATCTGGAACGGTTACCACTCTCAATCCAGGCTTCATTCGTCTTGGCGCGAACGAGCCTTACGGAGAAAATATAAATGGATCGCTGGATGAGTTTCGATTCTACAAGCGATTGCTCAGTCAGACCGAAATACAGGTCGACATGAACACGCCGTTGATCGCCGGGCCCGATGTGAATCCGCCAGTGATCGCATCAACGAATCCTCAAAGCGGCGCAATCGCAATTCCGGTAAATGCACCGATAACTGTGCTGTTCAATGAACCTATAAATCCTGTAACAATTTCCACGTCGACTATCAGTCTTCGCGATGCAGGAAATAATTCTGTTTCCGGAACGGTATCATACAACCCTGGTACGCTTACGGCAACGTTCACGCCAAGCGTGCCGCTCAATGAGTCGACCGAATATTTTGTGACGGTGAAAGGTGGATCATCAGGCGTGAAGGACATGGCAGGAAACGAACTAACTGCCGATCACAACTGGAGCTTCACCAGCGCTACGCCGCCTCCGCCACCGCCGAATGACGGCCCGGGCGGACCGATACTCGTGGTAAGCGCTGCTACTAATCCATTCAGCCGCTACACTGTAGAGATACTTCGCGCGGAAGGATTGAACGAATTCCTCGCCGTTGACATTTCTCAGGTGAATGCTACCATGCTTGCAAACTATGATGTGGTTGTGCTGGGTGAAATGCCATTAAGTTCAGCCAACGTTACCATGTTTACTAATTGGGTGAATGCAGGCGGAAAACTCATCGCATTTAAACCAGACAACCAGTTAAATGGGTTGATGGGATTGACATCGGCAGGAGGAACACTTTCTGATCAATACTTACTAGTGAACACAACTTCCGGTCCTGGTATTGGAATCGTAAATCAAACAATTCAATTCCATGGATCGGCGAACAGGTACAACCTCAATGGAGCATCGAGCATCGCAACATTGTATTCTAGTGCAACCACGGCGACATCGAATCCTGCAGTTACGAGCAGGAGTGTGGGAAGCAACGGAGGCATGGCCATCGCATTCGCCTTTGATCTTCCAAGATCGATCGTGTACACTCGTCAGGGAGATCCCTCAAGAGCGGGCACTGAGACTGACGGATCTGCTCCGATCAGGCCCAACGATCTTTTTTATCCCGATTACGTGAATCTCGATAAGGTACAGATTCCGCAGGCAGACGAACAGCAACGTCTCCTTGCAAACATCATCATTCAATCAAACCTTTCGAAGAAGCCCTTGCCAAGGTTTTGGTACCTGCCGAAGGGATACAAGGCAGCACTGATCTATTCACTCGACGACCATGGTACTGAAACCGGAACGATTGACATATTCAACAAGATGGTTGCGAACAGCGCTCCGGGTTGTTCGGTAGAAGGATGGGAATGTGCAAGAGCCACGTCCTGGTTCTATACGGGAATTCCATTTACGAATACACAGGCTGTGAACTTCCACAACCAGGGATTTGAAATGGGCAAGCACGTGGAGAACGGATGTGTAAACTTCAATGCAACGAATCTGAATTCAACTTACACCACGCAGTTGGCGGACTTCCGCTCTCAGTATCCAGGTCTGCCCGCGCAGCAAACACATCGCTACCATTGCATCGTGTGGAGCGACTGGGTTACACAGGCGAAGGTTGGATTGAATCATGGCATCAGGCTAAGCCTCGACTATTATTACTGGCCGTCAGCATGGGTGAATGGAAGGCCCGGCCTCTTCACAGGTTCCGGCATGCCAATGAGGTTTGCGGATATCGATGGATCTCTTATCGACGTGTACCAGGGCGTATCGAATATTGTGAATGAGAATGGAATCAACTACACCATTGGAACGACCACATTACTCGACAATGCGCTTGGTTCAAAAGGATACTACGGAATCTTTGGTACGCATGATGATTACCGCGATGCGGCATTCTCCAACGAAGTGATTGCTGCGGCAAAGGCGAAGAATGTTCCGCTCATCACCGCACAACAGGCGCTCACATGGCTCGATGGAAGAAACAATTCTTCCTTCGGAAACATTGCATGGAACGGAGGCAATCTTTCCTTCACCGTTTCCGCCGCTGCCGGAGCCAATTACATGAAGGGAATGTTGCCTGCAAGCACAGGAACGAATAACCTGATCTCCATTACAAGAAATGGTTCACCATGGCCATTCACGCTTGAAACAATCAAAGGAATCTCATATGCTTTCTTCGATGCAACAACGGGCAACTACGTGGCGAACTACACCATTGATGTAACTCCGCCAGCAGTGGTTTCTACAAACCCGGTTGCTGCAATGAAGGAGGTGCCAAACAAC
>CBINHQ010000259.1:0-4228 GCA_966250475.1 uncultured Chitinophagaceae bacterium | reverse complement strand
CATTGCATAGCAAAAATCGTGAAATAAGCAGCGAGTGGCTGGTCTGCATGCAAGTTCAAACCGGTGAAGAGCACAGTTTTCAACATGCAATTGACGGAAAGAATGAATTAGTGGTGACGGCAGCCGGGTTAGGTGAGGAAGATGGAAGAAGCGGAATGATCCTCTTCACAATCTCTCCTACGGAAACGGAAGAAACACTCGCACAACAATTGAAGTCGCTGAAGCTAAAGCATGCTGAATTCATCGATCACGCGGCTCACGACCTTCATTCTCCCCTGAGAAAGCTCGCGCTGTTTGTGGAGAAATTCCTCGGACTCGAGGAAGGAAGCCAGAAAAAGAAAATGGCTGAAAAGATCGGCGCGAGCATTTCCTCCATGCAAAGAATCATCGATGAATTCACGGAATTGGCCCGTGCCAACGAGGCTGGCATGCATTTTACAGTAACTAAGCCCGAGCAGATAGTCAAAGATCTCGTTGAAGAGATGAGCGAGGAGATTGGGGAAAGGAAAATTACCGTAGAAGTTTCCCCATTACCGGAAATCGAAGGCGACCCAATGCAGTTGAGGGAACTCTTCAAGAACCTCCTTGAAAATTCAATTAAGTTCAGCAAAATTGATGTACCGAACAGAATAAAGATATTCCCGCGTCCCCTGGAAAAGGCAGAGTGGATGAATGGAAAAGTTTTTGCCGAGATAGTTGTGGAGGATAATGGAACAGGATTCGATCCCGAATATTCGGAGAAAATTTTCGAGCCATTCAGGAGAGTACATTCGGGACATGGAATCAAAGGGAATGGGTTGGGATTGACGATTTGCAGGAGAATTGTAAAAAATCACCATGGAAGAATTTTCGCTGAATCGGATGGAAGCAATGGTGCCAGTTTTGTTTTAAATTTACCAATACCAGATAATTAATCTACATGCTGACCGGCCGGACCATTAAGATACTAATCGTTGACGACGACGAGGATGATTTCGAGATCATCAGCGAATATATCACTGCAATTCCCGGCAACACTTTCGTTATAGACTGGGCAAGCAATTACAATGAGGGGTTGAAGAAGATCCGTGCGAAGGGATACGACATTCACTTCGTGGATTATCGCCTGGGCAATCATACGGGACTTGACCTTTTGAAAGAAGTCTGCGATGATGGCTGCGATGAACCCATTGTGTTGCTTACGGGAAAGGGAAACCGGGCCATCGACATCCAGGCCATGCAGTATGGCGCGATGGATTACCTGATCAAATCGGAATTGAATACGGAGAAGATAGAGCGATGCATTCGTTACTCACTAGACAGACTTGCCTCATTACAGGAACTGAAGTCGAGGGAAACGAAGTATCGCAATCTCTTCGAAGGATCCAAAGATGCGGTATTCATTGCGGACCTCGACATGAAGTTCCTCGAGGTGAATCACGCGGCATCGATGCTGTTTGAATGTTCGATCGCCGAGTTGCTGAGCAGGAGTTTGTTTGATTTTATCGGAGGGGGAAGCGAAACGCGAATGATAAAGGATTATCTCGGCGAGAGTCTTCCCATTAATGATCTCGAGATAAGATTACAGAACAAAGAAAAGAACGGAGAAGTGCGAACCTGTCTGCTCTCGATCGTGATTCAGAAGAGTGAAGACCAGGAGCCGCTGGTGCATGGCATCATTCACGATATCACGAACATTAAGAAGGCAGAAGCCCTCAACCTGCAGGCGCAGAAGCTCGCGGCGAACGAGAGATTGGTGAGAATGCTTGCGCACGAGATAAGAAATCCGCTGAACAACATCAGTCTCTCCATCGAAAACCTGCAGATGGATCCTGGCAGCGCACAGCCGCAGTTGCTGGACATCATACAGCGAAACAGCGTGAGGATAAACCAGATCATCTCAGAATTGCTGAATCTGACCAAGCCTCTCGACCTGGTATTCGAGCGTTGCGTGTTGCAGGAGATTGTTGATGAGAGTCTCGAACTCTCGAAGGACCGCTTGAATCTTCAGAAGATCAGCCTGGAGAAAAATTATCCTTCGCAGCCGCTGCATGTGAATGCGGACAAGTCGAAGCTTACGATAGCGTTTACCAACATCATCATCAATGCCATTGAGGCAATGGAGTCAAGAGCAGGAAAGCTGAGCGTTACGATTTCCACTTCAGGAAACTCGTATAACATCTCGATAAAGGATAATGGTCAGGGCATTCCTGAAGAATATGTAACCAAACTCTTCGAGCCTTTGTTTACGCTAAAGAAAAATGGAATGGGTCTTGGACTAGCCACAACCTATTCCATTATTCAATCTCACAAAGGAACTGTAAGCGTAGACAGCAAGGTCGGTGAGGGATCCGAATTCACTGTAAACCTTAGGTCAATTAACTAATTAGCTAATTAGCTAATTGACTAATTAGTTAATGGGGGGCGCGAATTCTTTTCATATACGTGCTGTCAAATTCTCCTTCTACTTTTACTTCTCCAATTGCGCCGAGTGCAAATGCCTCAACTAAATTATGATTGAGGAAGACGTAGGTTCCGGGTTGGCGGAACTGGTAGAGCGCCGCAGCGCCGGATCCGCCGGGAATGGCCCAGGTCTCGAGATCGACCCATGGAGTGTTGTTGAATTTTCCGCCGGGCCAGAAGAGGTCGGCATGTCCGCCAATGAGGTGAAGTCTTGTGTCGCGGTTCGCCTGGGCGGAGATGAAGAGCACCTTCTCTCCTACTGAGGCTTTCAATGCGTTTCTACCGCGAATGGAACCATCTCTGCCGTTGAAGACGAGATGCGTGGGAAGGAGTTTGCGGAGTGCGGCTTCCATTTCGTTGATGCTTTCCTGCGGAGTGGCGATGTTCTTAACCTTGCCGTTTGCATCTGTGGGAAGGTAGAAGTCCTGCTCGACTACGTAATAGGCGCGGTCGTACTTCACGCTGTTTCCATTCTCATCTTTGAGACCGCCGCGTGGAAGCACCATGATTGCTCCGTTCATTCCGGCAACTACGTGCAGGGGGACCATCATGCCGCCGGGTGCGCAGTGATAGACGAACACGCCGGCCTTGGTTGCACGGAAGCGGACTGTGACTTCCTGACCGGGACTCACGAGAGTGAGGTCGGCGCCACCGCCTTCACCGGTGGCGGCATGAAAGTCGATGTTGTGCAGTTGTGTGTTGGTGGGTGGATTTTTGAGTGTCAATTCCACGAAGTCGCCTTCGTGTACTACGATCAGCGGGCCGGGAACGGTGCCGTTGAAGGTCATTGCCCAGACTGAATCGCCTTCGGCCACTTCGATCTTCTTCTCGATTGCTTCGAGTGTTACTTCCACGATCTTGGGTCCGCCGTCGGCAACCTGTGTATGTTCGGGAACATTGGGAGCGGGAACAAGCTTCTGTACGATTCTTTCGAGTCCTTCTCCGTCACTCTGTACTTTATCATCGAAGACGGAATCGGTGGCGCCGCGATCGGTGCAGGATGCGAGTATGAACAGAATTGAAAAAAGAATTGGAAGGTTCAACTTCATAACAATGGTTTTAGCGGGGTGAACAAAAAGCTCCTGTGCGAACGAGGGGTGTATGGCGATTTCTCCGGACGGGGTTGTCTGGGGAAACAGGAAGTCTGAGATTAAAGGTAGGAAATTTTGGGGGTTGGGTTTGCGATTAAAGCATTTCAACGTTAACGGTTATCTCCTTGAAGATTGTCATGCCAAATAAACAAGAGTTAGTATTGATCAAATGATATTAGCCTTCGCCACTAATTTGAGGACTTGAAAGAGTTCTTGTTGTAATATTAACTTCAACATTCCGCTAATAAACACAGCAATTTTCATACTTATTCACAACTTCCAATAACGAAGACAACAATGATCTCTACTTTTCTAAAAATTAATTCAATAATAGCTCGAACTCCAACGGTGTTGGTTCTGGAAATCGAGATGTAAATAAACGGTAGGCGATAATTTTGAAAGATTCACACCCGAAAATTGAAATAATAGCTACCTCCTTTTTTTGAGAAATATCTCGCTTTTTTTCAACTGATTTATTTTTAAGACTATTTCCAGCCATTATTAATAAATTGCTATTTGATTTGGACTCAGGCCTTTTAGAATACTCCGACGAAATAGAATCCAATTTCCTGGAATATTCGATTTCTTCCTTAGAAAAGGAAATAGAATCTATGATTCCGAAAGACGGGTCTGAAATAAATCTTACTGTCGAATCAAATAAAAGAATACTGTCCTTCGAGATTCTGATTTCTTTT
>CBINHQ010000258.1:0-4229 GCA_966250475.1 uncultured Chitinophagaceae bacterium | reverse complement strand
ATGTCCTGCTTGTCGGATTCGTATCCGTCGCGTTTCATGCTGAGCCAGGCCAGTATGCCTTCGCTGCTGTAGGCGGGATTGATGTCGTAACCTTTACCATCTTCGGTGAGGTTCTTCGTCTCGCCGGTTTCGATGTTATATTCGTAGATGTCGGTGTTTGTGCTGGCGGCGTATTCTTTACCGAATTTCTTCTTCGTGACGTACACCACTGCCTTCCCATCGGGTCTCCATGCATAGTCCTCGTCACCGCCGAAAGGTTTTTGTGGAGAGTCGTAGGGTTCTCCTTCCATCAGGTCCTTCTCGCTCACTACACCACCGGCGGCATCGAGTGTGGCGAGAAACACGTGATCATAACGGCCGTCTTCCCATGTATCCCAATGGCGATAGTTGAGATCGTCGTAGATGTAAACGTTAGAACGGTTCAGTTCGGGGTAGAGGTCAGATCCAGTAACTTTCACAACTTTCACTTCTTTATGATAGATGCGATAGCGGCCATCGGGAGAAATGAAGCGGTTGCGTAATACACTATCGGGATTACTGATGGTTGTGGCAGTTCCACCATCAACGGGCACCATGTATGTCTTGCGGGTGCTGCGGTTTGCTTCCACATCTGGAGTGGAAACGGTGTATACCACATATTTTCCGTCCGCGGTGATTCCTTGCGCGGAGACTCTTCCGAGTTTCCAGAGCAGTTCGGGACTCATTCTTCCGGAAGGAATGGAGTCGATGGTTGCGAAGGCTGATTGTACAAACAGCAGGAGGCAGAGTGGGAGAATCGATCTGAGCATAGCAATGTGTTTTAGGCCAGGGGCAAAGGTAGGAATCAAAGGGGAGAGAAGGAGTGCGGAGCCTGCCCTGACGAAGGTCAGGGTGTTCATACCTTAAATCCGTGGCTCAAAATACCTCCGAGGCAGGACCATTGTACGCGGATTTTATATGATTGCTTATGATTTATTATGATCGATCATAACAGATCATAATTCATCATAATTAATCCGCGTACCATGGTCCAATTTCCCAAAGTTTCTTTCCTTTCGTCAAGTGCATTTAACACTTAATCTAATTTTTCCTGCATGATGATCTATCCTTCCAAATTTTGTTGAAATCTTTAACTCATGATCAGGGTTGTTTCCTTCCTAACCATTACTATCTTTTTTTCCCTTCAAGGTTGCGCACAAAAGAGCGCAGGAAACGCTGAGGCTCCGAGAAAGGGCGATAAATCAGCCGGCGGCCCCTGCGAGAATTGCGACGCCATCTTCGAAACCAGCGTACCATTCGCCCAGCTGAACGAGGTTGATACCTTGCCCGACTTCGCGGATGAAGGCCCACGCATCGAGATAAGCGGAAGGATTTTCAAGTCTGATGGCAAGACTCCAGCGCCGAATGTGGTGATGTATGTCTATCACACCAACCAAGATGGTATCTACCCTAAGCGCGGGAATGAGAAGGGATACGACCGTTACCATGGTTACCTGCGTGGATGGATACGAACCGATGAGACTGGATTCTATCGCTTCTACACTTTGCGACCTGCATCCTATCCAAATTCAAGGGCGCTTGCACACATTAACGCGATCATCAAAGAGGAAGGGAAGACAAGGTATCGGATTGATGATTTCCTCTTCGCGGATGATCCTTTTCTTGATGAAAGCCGGCTGAACAAGAACCCACGGGGTGGGAGCGGAGTGATGAAGATGGAGGCCGGGGCCGACGGAACATCGCGGGGGAAGAGGGACATTGTGTTGCTGGATTAACTCCTTGAGTGAACTGACCCGCGATTGTGGTAAATTTATTTCCGGATGACATCCTTTTTCAGATTCAGGCTTCACCACGTTCTTCTATGGATGGTGGTCTTCTGCCTTTGGTATTTCCTCAGGTACCAGGACTACTCAGGTCCCGGTCAGGCATTTGCCGTCACACTGGTGAAGACCGTTGACCTTGCGCTGCTCATTTACATTGCCAATTACCTCCTTGTACCGAGACTTCTATACAAGAAGAAATATGTATGGTTTGCATTAGCGTTGATTGGAATGATCATTGTCAGCAGCTTCATCAAAATGCAGACAATTGCAGGGATTACAGGTAATGAGGAGATGCGCAGTCTCGATGCGTCCAATCTCAAGTCAAGAGTGTATGATTATGTTATCCCGCATTTCTTTCTTGTCATTGCCGGAGTTGCAGGTAAAGTGATATACGATCACACACGAATGCAGCGACAATTGAATGAACTTGCGAAGGAAAAAGCCGAGGCTGAACTTGAATTTTTGAAATCGCAGATCAATCCTCACTTTCTTTTCAACTCTCTCAATTCGGTCTACTTTCTGATCGACAAAGAGAATGCTGCAGCAAGGGGAGCATTGCACAAGTTCTCAGAGATGCTACGCTATCAACTCTACGAGGCGAACGGTTCCCGAATACCGATAGAGAAAGAAGTTGGGTACCTCGAAGATTATGTTGGATTGCAGAAGCTTAGAAAGGAAAGCAATTACATCATTGAGTTGAACACGGGCACAGGAGTGAAAGGATTCTCTGTTGAGCCTCTGCTGCTGATTCCGTTTGTAGAGAATGCCTTCAAGCATATTTCCCATCATCCCAATATGAACAATTTTGTGAGAATAAATCTTACAAAAGAAGGAAACAAGTTTCGCCTGTGCGTGATTAACTCTACCGACAACGGGGAAGTGTCAGACACGAGCGGAGGAATCGGTTTAAAGAATGTAAAACGCAGGTTGGAATTACTGTATCCTGGCAGACATGAGTTAGGAATTACCGAAGGCGATGGGGTCTACGAAGTAAACCTGTCGATCGAAGTCTGAATCATTAAATATTAAAATGAAGATAACCTCCATCATCATCGACGATGAGCCGCTTGCGCGAAAGGGGTTGAGGGAGTATATCCATGATGTGGATTTTCTCGAGCTCGTGCATGAGTTTGAGAGCCCGGTCACCGCGATGGAATTTGTGGAGTCGAATCCGCCACAACTCATCTTTCTGGACATACAAATGCCGAAGCTTACTGGAATGGGGTTCATCAAGGCGATGAAGACAAAGATTCCGGTGATCCTAACTACAGCCTATCCGCAATTTGCAGTGGAAGGATTTGAACTGAATGCTCTTGATTATCTTGTTAAGCCCATTGCATTCGAGAGATTCCTTAAAGCGGCATTGAAGGCGAAGGAATATTATGAGATCAGAAAAGAGAATGCCACAGGAAAGGATGCAAGCATCGATCATTTCTTCATCAAGTCTGACAACAAGCTGGTGAAGATTGGTTTTGATGAGGTGTTGTTCGTAGAGGCGTTGCAGAATTATGTGATCGTGCATACGAGTAAGAAGAAATACATAACCTACCTTACCATCCGTTCGGTAGAGGAGTATCTCCCCGCAAAACAGTTCATTCGAACACACAAATCGTACATCATTTCCGCGGCAAAGGTTACAAGCATCGAGGGAAATGATATCCGCATTGGAGAGCATTACATCCCCGTCAGCCGCAATTTGCGGGATGAAGTGATGGAGAGATTGTTGGGGGGAAGGTATCTGAAACGGTAAGTTTTTTTTAATTAATTAATTAGCTAATTAGTTAATTAGTTAATGAGGAGTTTGTGGGCGCATGTAGTTTTAGTTTTTTCAAAATGCAGAGCCCTTTCTTTGTTTATGTCTTCTGATGGGTGGCAAGGAATTTCCAAAAATTAAACTGCTGGTTGCGCGACTATTGGTGGTTGGCAAGGAATTCCCAACGATTAAACCACCGGTCGCATAGCGACCATTGGTGGGTAGCAGACCATTGGTGGGTGGCAAAGATGTTTCCCCCGGAGGGTTCCCGCCGTCCCATAGGGACGGTTGGTGCAAATTCCCTAACAATTATTTGAGCGACAATCTTTGAAATGTCTTGAATCCTTTGGGTTCTCATCATTAACTAATTAACTAATTATCTAATTAACTAATTAAATTTCTGGCAGGATTTTTACCCCCTCTATACAAATCATTAACCGGAGGAACCCATGCCCGAATTACCCGACCTCGAAGTATTTGCCAAAAACCTGGACAATCATCTCTCCGGCAAAAAACTCAAGAAGATCAACATAAAAAACAAATCCAAACTTAAATCCTCCACCAAAGAAATAAAATCTGCCATCGAAGGATCATCCCTAAAAAAAATCTTTCGCGATGGTAAAGAACTTCGCCTCCGCTTTTCTAACGGCAATGTGCTTGGCCTTCACATGATG
>CBINHQ010000257.1:0-4233 GCA_966250475.1 uncultured Chitinophagaceae bacterium | reverse complement strand
AACTTGTCAACCTTCAGTACATCCAACGCATCCTGGATGGAGTTATAAACCCGACACATTTCCTGCGGAAGTGAAACAGGTGTGGATTCCGAGGTATCGGATCTGGGTGCGCGTAGTCTCGTTACGCGAATGTCAGGATCAAGCAATCTTAATGAATCGATGATTATTCTCTTTTCGAAAACCAGCGGAATAATTTCTTTTACTGTGATGTGCATGCTGCGCACGGAGAACCGATAAGATGTGGCTGCGGTGGTGTCTGCAGAATAAAAAACCGCATTGCGCAGTTCCATGTCGTAGCTGAACCAATTGAACCTGAATTTTTCTACATCCAGTTTAAGTTTGCCGTTTGAACGAACCTCAACCATGTCTTCGATGAGACGTTCAGCATGGTTGACAAACCAAAAATGGAAGCAGGTCAACACCAGGACGATGCCGCCAAAGATGAATGCTGTAACCTTTAAAAACTTTTTGCTGATCCTGGTTATTAACAAGGGTTGAGATTTGCTCTCAAGTTAATAAATCTTTACCTGTAAAGGGAGAATACATTGTCAATGGGCGTTATATGTGGATCAGTTGCCATTTTCGATCTCCTAGCTCACACCTGACCCGTTTGCGACCACCGTTTCCGGACTAACAAACACCAGTTTTTCTCCGCTCGATGCCATCAGGATCATCCCATTGCTTTCGATGCCTCGCATCTTCCTTGGTGCAAGGTTGGCAACTACCACCACTTGCTTTCCCTTTATCTCTTCAGGAGAAAAATGCAATGCAATACCCGAAACGATCGTACGAACTTCATTGCCCATGTCAACTTCCAGCTTAAGCAGTTTGTCGGCCTTTGGAACCTTTTCGGCGCTAACGATCATGCCCACCCTGAGGTCCAGCTTCGCGAAGTCGTCGAATTCAATTGTGGGCTTAACCTCTGCGACAAGTGCCGATTCCTTTGCAGGGGTCGACTCGGCAGGTTTCACGAGATTTTGCTTCAACTTTTCTACCTGCTCACTTACTTCTGCATCTTCAATCTTTCTGAAGAGCAACTGCGGTTCCCTCAGGCTGTAGCCAACGCTAAGTAGTTTGAAACTTCCCGCATTCTTCCACTCAAGCATCTTATCGACCACCTTCATCATGTGCAGCATTGTCTTCGCGGTGTTGGGAAGGAATGGATTGATGAGAATCGCAAGGTTGGCAGTGAGCTGAAGACAGAGATGAATAGAATTATCGATGAGCTCCTGCGCATTCGGAGTTGTGCCAACTTGCTTTGCAAGAATCCATGGCTGCTTCTCCTGCATGTATTTGTTTCCTTTCCTCGAAAGGTCGATCACCTCGAATAATGCTTCACGGAACTTGTATTGCTCGAGAAGGCTCTCTACTTTCTGGCAAGACAGTTTTATTTCCGACATCAGTCCGGAATCCAGTTCATCCTTTAGGTCGTTGTGAAATTTCGGAACCTTCCCATTGCAGAGTTTGTGCATCAGTACGAAGGTTCGGTTTACGAAGTTGCCAAACACCGAAACGAGTTCGCTATTCACTGCATCCTGAAAGCCTTTCCAGATGAATTCGCTGTCCTTCGTCTCAGGTGCGATTTGCGTAAGATAATAGCGAAGCATGTCAACGCATTGTCCTCCGCCATTTGGCTTGTTCACAAAATCGTTGATGTAATCGCGCATTTCGAGCTTCCAGTTTCTGCTGGTGCTCATCTTGTCGCCCTCGAGATTGAGGAATTCATTTGCGACTACATTGTCAGGAAGAATATTTCCATGGAGCTTCAGCATCACAGGGAAGATGATGCAGTGAAATACGATGTTGTCCTTGCCGATGAAGTGCAGCAACTTGGTACCTTCATCGTACCAGTAGGGTTTCCAGTCCTTCTTGTTATCGACACCCCATTGCCTGGTTGCGCTGATGTAGCCGATGGGCGCATCGAACCAAACGTAGAGAACTTTTCCTTCCGCATCTTTGATTGGAACCTTTACACCCCAGTCGAGGTCGCGGGTGACGGCGCGTGATTGCAGTCCGCCTTCAATCCAGCTCTTGCATTGCCCGACTACAGTGGGACGCCAGTCGTCCTTGTGTTTCTCAAGAATCCATTCACGGAGAAACTGCTCGTGTTTACCAAGAGGAAGATACCAATGCGTGGTCTTCTTCTTCACGGGAGTGGCGCCGCTGAGGGTGCTAACTGGATTGATGAGTTCATCGGGACTGAGAGAGGAGCCACAGTTCTCGCATTGATCACCAAAAGCGCGGTCGCTTCCACACCTGGGACAGGTTCCTTTGATATATCTATCGGCGAGGAAGGTCTTCGCTTCTTCGTCATAAAATTGTTCAGTTTCCTTCGTTTCAAGTTCGCCACGATCATGCAAGTAGGTGAAGAATTCACTTGCTGTTTCGTGATGAAGCGGGTCGCTGGTGCGATGATAAATGTCGAAGCTGATGCTGAGGTCGTCGAAGTCCTGCTTCATCGCCTCGTGGTATTTGTCGATGATCTCGCGAGGCGTCTTTCCTTCCTTCATTGCCTGGATGGGAATCGCGGTGCCGTGTTCATCGCTTCCGCAAACAAACACCACATCACGATTCTGAGCACGTAAGTAACGCACGTAGATATCAGCCGGAATATAGGCGCCGGCGAGGTGGCCGACGTGCTTCAGGCCATTTGCATAGGGCAATGCGGAAGTGACTAAATAACGCTTTGGATCGGACATCAGCTTCAATGATTAGTCCGCAAAAATAATTAGTAAATGCCAGTTAACTGGATAATTGTGGAATTAGTCATTGTCTCTTGTTCCATAGAAACAATTGGTGGAGATCCCAATGCGATTTTATTTGTAAATCATTTTTTGTTGGAATTTGCACCAACCGTCCCTATGGGACGGCGGAACCCTCGGGGAAACGCATTTGCTACCCACCAATGGTCGCGATGCGACCAGTGCATTCTATAAGAAAAAACTTTTGGATTCCGAGTTGTGGATGTCTATATTGAAATCAACTCCTTTATAAAAATTCATAAATACATATGCCAATCTTTCCACTCCATTAGGCCCTTGCCTGTGTCCCGGAGGGACATCTGGTGGGTAGCACGGGGATAATCATCGTGCCCTTGTCCCATAGAAACAATTGGTGGTATCGAATTGCGATTTTCATTCTTGTAAATCATTCTGTGCTGGAATTCGCACCAACCGTCCCTATGGGGCGGCGGGAAAATAACGGCGATGCTGATTACCTTTTGGGTAGTTCACTGAAGTTACGCGGCAGATGCAAGCCAACTAATTTCATACCTTAGCCATATGATCAAGACTCCACCCTACCTCAACCCGGGAGATACAATTGGTCTTGTTTGTCCTGCAGGTTTCATGAGCGAGGACAAAGTCGCGGAATGTATGCGGGTGCTCATGGAAGACTGGGGATATAAGGTAAAGCCGGGCAAGACGATCGGCGGAAATTCAGAAACATATTTTTCAGGCACCGATGAAGAACGGCTGCAGGACTTCCAGCAAATGCTCGATGATGAGGAGGTGAAGGCAATTCTATGTGCGCGGGGCGGATACGGCACCGGCAGGATCATCGACCGTTTAAGTTTCAAGAAGTTTAAGAAGAATCCGAAGTGGATAATCGGCTACAGTGACATTACTGTTTTTCATTCTCATATTTATTCCAATTACTACATCTCCACGATGCATGCGCCGATGGCCGCTGCATTCAATGATACAGGTTACATCAACCGCTTTGTACAATCACTCCGCGCCGCACTGGAAGGAAAGAAGGCGAGATACACCTGCGATCCGCATGAGTTCAACCGCAAAGGAGAAGGCATTGGAGAATTAGTTGGAGGCAACCTTGCACTACTAGCGCATCTGGTTGGAACAGATTCCGACATAAAGACCAGAGGAAGAATTCTCTTCATCGAAGATGTGGGAGAATACATTTACAACATCGATCGGATGATGTACCAGTTGAAGCGCAGCGGAAAATTATCACGCCTCGCAGGACTGATCGTTGGAGGCTTCACAGAACTGAAAGACACAGAACGCCCTTTCGGCAAGTCCGCCTACGAGATCATTAAAGAATTAGTGGAAGAATATGATTATCCCGTCTGCTACGGTTTCCCTGTCAGCCACGAGAAAGAAAACTACGCGTTGAAGGTGGGCGTGGGTTATAAGTTGAAGGTGGGAAAGGGGAAAGTATTCTTAGAAGAATAAAAATACATTAGATTATTTCGTTGACTGTTGACCGTATACC
>CBINHQ010000256.1:0-4235 GCA_966250475.1 uncultured Chitinophagaceae bacterium | reverse complement strand
GGATTACATGACTCCAGGCGATATTCATAACGAGATCGCAAAATGGGATGGAGAATGGGCTGAAGAAATGACCATGTGGATGGCGCCCGATGCTCCACCGCAGAAATATGACCTCACCTGCGTGAACGAAATGGTTCTGGGCGGCCGCTACCAGACTTCGGTGCACAAGGGCAATTTTGGCGGAATGGATTTCGAAGGAAGAAGCACGCTCGCTTACGATAACATAAAGAAGAAACTTATATCTACCTGGATCGACAACATGGGAACAGGCCTGATGGTAATGGAAGGAACCTGGGATCCCAAAACAAAGACGGCCAACTTCAAAGGCATGTCAATGGATCCAATGTCGGGCAAAGAAGTGCAAATGCGCGAAGTCTTCACCATCGTCGACGACAAGACTCAGAAAATGGAAATGTATATGACCGGCCCCGACGGCAAGGAATACAAGTCCATGGAGATACTCTTGAAGAAGAAATAGCCCCATTAATTAATTAACTAATTAGCTAATTAGTTAATTAGTCAATGTGCTTCCAGCCAGTTCCCGCCTTCTCCACATTCGGCGATCACGGGAACCTGGTTGGGAAGTGGCAATGCTAATTGCATATTCTCGATGATTAGCGGGCGAAGTTCGTTCACCTCTGTCTTCTCCGCATCGAACACCAATTCATCATGCACCTGCATGATCATCTTGCTCTTCATCTTCTCCTTCTTCATTGCGGCGTGAACCTTTTGCATGGCGAGCTTGATCATATCAGCAGCCGTGCCCTGAATTGGTGAGTTAATGGCGTTGCGTTCTGCAAATCCGCGCACGGTGAAGTTGGCGGAATTGATATCGCGCAGCCAACGCTTGCGGCCCATGAGCGTTTGCACATATCCTGTCTCCCTTGCAAAGTTTATGGTATCGTCCATATACTTCTGAATGCCGGAGAATTGTTTCTTGTAATTATCGATAATCTCTTTCGCTTCGGTTCTAGTTATTCCGAGATTATCTGCGAGTCCGAATGCACCCTGGCCATAAATGATTCCGAAGTTTACACTCTTTGCCTTGTAACGCATTTCTTTCGTGACTTCAGCCTCGGGAACATTGTAAACTCTCGCTGCTGTTGCAGTGTGAATGTCCGTTCCCTGACGAAATGCTTCACACATGTTGGGATCTCCGCTGATGGCTGCGACAATCCTCAATTCAATCTGCGAATAGTCGGCGCTGAGCAGCACATGATTTCCGTCGCGGGGGATGAATGCTTTTCGGATTTCTTTTCCTCGTTCGGTTCTCACAGGAATATTCTGAAGATTGGGATTATTGCTCGCGAGCCTGCCCGTTACTGCGACAGCCTGCCCGTATGTCGTGTGCACGCGCCCGGTCTTTCGGTTGATCAAAAGAGGAAGACTGTCGACGTATGTCGACTTCAGCTTGGTGAGTTCGCGGAACGCGAGAATGTCTGCTACAATTGGATTTGAATGAGCGAGTTTCAACAGCACATCCTCACCGGTGGCATACTGTCCCGTCTTCGTCTTCTTCGCCTTGGGATCGAGCTTGAGTTTATCGAACAACACTTCTCCAAGTTGCCTGGGCGATGCAAGATTGAATCTTACTCCTGCGCCTGCATAGACAGCTTCTTCGTGCTGCTTCGCCTCACGTTCGAGTTCCTTTGAATAATTCATGAGGAAGGGCACATCGATCATCACACCTTCAAATTCCATATCGGTAAGCACGCGGACGAGAGGATTTTCCACCTCGTAGAAAACTTTTTCGACTTCCTTTTCCTTAAGCTGAGGAAGGAAGACGTGTTTCAATTGTAAAGTGATGTCTGCATCTTCCACTGCGTACTCGCGAATCTTCTCGAGTTCGACATCTCGCATGTTGCCCTGGCCTTTTCCCTTCTTACCAATCAATTCTTCGATGGGAATGGGATCGTAGCCGAGATATTTCGCGCTAAGTAAATCCATGCTGCGTTTTCCATCAGGTTCGATTACGTAGTGAGCGAGCATGGTATCGAATAGCTTACCGGTTATCTCAACTCCATACCATTTGAAGACGAGCATATCGTACTTAATGTTCTGCCCGATCCATGTCTTGCTGTTATCAGCAAACAAAGGCTTGAACTTGTCCACGATCTTTTGAGTAGCAGCCTGGTCTGCCGGACAGGGAATGTAGTAGCCCGTGCCCGGAGTGGTGGAGAAGCTCATGCCCACGAGTTCAACATCATTGGCATCGATGCCGGTTGTCTCTGTGTCAAATGATATTTCTTCATGTTGATTCAATTCCCTGATCAATCCTTCTATCTCGGTATCAGTTTGAACAACTTTGTACTCGTGAGGCGTATTGTGAATGTTTCGTTCTGCAACCGTGCCTTCAGCAGATTGTGTTGCCTCTGTGGCTTTTGCCTGAGGTTTCTTTTGAATAACATTTCCAAACAAATCGGTTTCAACAGGTGTTTCCGCTGTGACAACTTCCTTTTCCTCGAATAATGCAGCCTGCACTCCTTCAGTCGGACCGGCGAATGCATTAAAATCCTCTCCAAGAACTCTTTTGCCAAGCGTCTTGAATTCCAATTCGGCAAACACTTCTTTCAATGCCTGCTTGTTCCATTCCTTCAGTCTGAAGTCTTCTTCGTGGAATTGAACCGGAACGGTTGTAATGATAGTCGCTAGTTTCTTCGACATGATTGCGGCATCTTTTCCCTTTCTCACTTTCTCACCCATTGCACCTTTGAGGCTATCTGCGTTGGCCAGTACATTTTCCAGTGTGCCGTATTCTGCTAGCAGCTTAGCGGCAGTCTTTTGTCCCACGCCGGGAATGCCTGGAATGTTATCGACGGCATCACCCATCATGCCCAGCATATCAATAACCTGGTCTACGTTTTGAATATTCCATTTTTCGCATACTTCTTTAGGACCCATTATCTCAACGTCGCCTCCCTGGTATGCGGGCTTGTAGATCTTGATTTTGTCATCAACCAATTGCCCGTAATCTTTATCAGGCGTGACCATGTACACTTCGTAACCAGCTTGTGCAGCCTGTTTGCTGAGAGTGCCAATCACGTCATCCGCCTCAAATCCATCTAACTCCATGATAGGAATGTTGAATCCGCGAACGATCTTCTTGATATCGGGTATCGCTGCAAGAATATCCTCCGGAGCTTCCTGGCGGTTGGCCTTGTAATCTGCGAAATCGGTGTGGCGTTCGGTCGGCGCCTGGGTATCGAAACAAACGGCCATGTGCGTTGGATTCCGGTTGTTGATCAGTTCAAGCAATGTATTGGTGAAGCCGAACTGTGTATTGGTGTTCTTGCCCTTTGTAGTGAGCCTGGGATTCCTGAGCAGTGCGTAATAAGCACGAAATATAAGCGCGAAGGCATCGAGGAGGAAGAGTCGTTTGTCCATCCTGCGAAGGTAAGGAGACAACCGACAGTCAGTAGTCAACAGCCTGCAAAATTGCATGAACGGAAACGGTACCCCCTAAAAGCAACTTACCCCGGTAGAGACCGGGGATAGTTTATCTAAAACTCTGCTTTGCTTGCTCGGTTAATAGCGGTGCGATGGTTATAATGTCTTGAATTATTTCTGCTGTGATTTCTGCAGAGGCGTAGCATTAGTCACCTGGGAAGTTGCAACTCCTTTCTGTACGGTCTCCGCTTCTGCTAAAGCATTATCGTTCTCCTGGTGGATGAAGTTCAGATAAAGGGCAAAGAAGAGGAGGTTGAAGGCGAAGAAGTTTGCAATTCTGCGTACTCGGCTTTTCATTGGAATGGATTAATTGGTTCGTCTGGTTGATTACAATGCCAAGATAGTTTGCAGCGGTGCCTGGTGCAAATTCCAACTGGCTGGATTGTTGAAAAATGAGAAGAAGTACCCGTGAAGGATTCGTATTATTACGAATTTGAATCCGATAGTTTAGCTGACGGCCTTCATTTCCTCGAGTTTTTTGGTGATGAGGAACATTTCATCGCGAAGTCTGGCGGCCTCCATGAA
Organism: uncultured Chitinophagaceae bacterium; assembly: GCA_966250475.1. GTDB lineage: Bacteria > Bacteroidota > Bacteroidia > Chitinophagales > Chitinophagaceae > CBINHQ01. Next base: position 263 of record CBINHQ010000256.1, on the reverse strand, counting down.
GTCGAGCTCCCTTGCGGCCTTCTCCATTTCCTTCTTAACCCTTGCGAGAGCCTTTTCAACCTGGGGAATGGTCTCATACACCTCTTGATCCTCTGCAGCCTTGTTCACGAGTTCCTCATCGGCGCCGATTGCAAATGGATTGGCAGGATCGAAACCTTTGATGTCGAGCACCGAAGTCTGGGCAAACACCTGCTCTTTGGATTTCTTTACAGTGGTTGGCGTGATGTTGTGTTCTATGTTGAATGCAATCTGCTTTTCCCTTC
>CBINHQ010000255.1:0-4256 GCA_966250475.1 uncultured Chitinophagaceae bacterium | reverse complement strand
AGGGAAATGCGGTGAAAATCTCATGGGCTACCCTTACCGAGTTTGATATCCTCGATTATTCAATCGAACGATCTACCGAAGGAAATGGCTTTGCCTCCATTGGCAGCATTGCATCACAATTCAATTCTGGAGAAAGCGCGTCGTATAGATTTATCGACAGCAATCCATTGCCCGGAAAGAATTTCTACCGCATCAGGACAGTGGAGAGATCGGGAACCGAAAATCACAGTGCAATCGTACTAGCGGAAATAGAAAGGAATAAGGATGATATCGTGATCTATCCCAATCCAATTCGTCCAGCCGAAACCTTGAAAATAGCATGGCTACCCGCAGGAGAATATCAAATCGCTCTGTACGATCAAATGGGAAGAATTATCCTAAGGAAAAAAATATTAAAGACAGGTTTTGGAAGCATCGAATTGAGAATTCCAATACTTCCTGCTGGCGCATACATCCTCGAAGTTAGAGGAAGGGAAAGAAATTATACCAAGAGAATAATACTGCGAAACTAAGATAGTGCGGAGTGAACAGTAAACAGTGAATAGTGCAGTGCGCGGGGGGCCGCCCTGATGGAGGTCAGGGTGAACAAGCCTGACTAATGAAGGTCAGAGCAGAAGCAATGCGTAGTAGAGAGTGCGCGGAGCAAGAAAACGGTGCGATTCAATAGAAAACATGTGCTAGCGCCACCAAAGAAATTTTGAAATCTCTAGCAGCCATCGCACTGTTCACCCTGACCTTCGTCAGGGCAGGCTGTTCCTTGTTAATTCCGGCTCACACTTGTCCTATAATTAACCCTACCCCCAGTGCTCCACCCGCTGCCACCATTCCAATCGCCCCTTGCTGCAACGCACCCTTCCATGGATTCCGGTCAGTCAGCCAGAAGCGCAACGCGCCGGAAAGAAAGAGCAGAGGAATGGTGAGAATGGCCGAGGCCTTCAGCGCAGCCATTACATCCTGCATGAAGAAATAAGGCAGCAATGATATGAATCCACCAATGCAATAACCGAGGAAGATCAGTATCGCAGATGAAACGGGAGTGCTAACTGCTGCGGGTTCGGGTCCTGCGAGTTCATCGAAAGTCTTTCTGTCGCTTAACACTTCACTCACCGCCTGCTCACGATACTCTTCCGGCAGGTCGATGTTTGCATAGAAGGCATCGACCTCCTTACTGAGTTTACCTGTGTCCTGTAAATGCGTTTCATCTCTTACCGTAAGAAAGCCTCCAACAGCCATTAACACCGATGCAAAGACAGTGATAAGAATTATGATGGGATAAATCTGGGACGTGCTGATAAGCACCATGCTCAGTCCTGCAATGAATGCGAAAGGGATCACCAGCCCATCGCTGAGTCCGATCATGACGGGCGTAAGAAATTTTTTCATTCTCATTTGCAGGAATTCAATCCTCAAAATTAACAGCGCGCAACCATTATTCCTTCTTTACACGGCCTTCAATTCGAGAACTGAGAGGCTTCGGCGAATGATCTCCACACATTCCAACAGTTGTTCCCTGGTGATCACAAGTGGAGGAGCGAACCTTATCTTATCGCCATGTGTGGGCTTTGCAAGCATACCATTTTCCTTGAGCTCGAGGCAGAGGTTCCAGGCTGCATTCTTATCGGGATGATCGATCACGATCGCGTTGAGTAATCCTTTTCCTCTCACGATCGAGATATGTTTCGATCCGATCTTCCTGAGTTGATCGCGAAGCAGGTCTCCGAGTTCCACCGCGCGTTCGGACATCTTCTCATCCTTTAGCACAGAAATCGCTTCCATCGCCACAGCACATGCAAGAGCGCTTCCTCCGTAGGTGGATCCATGTTCACCGGGTTTTATCGTAAGCATGATCTCGTCATCCGCAAGTACGGCGCTTACTGGAAGCATGCCACCACTCAGCGCCTTTCCAAGAAGAACGATGTCGGGTCTCACATTCTCATGGTCGCAGGCAAGCATGCGGCCAGTCCTGCAGAGACCGGTTTGAATCTCATCAGCAATGAAGAGCACATTCGCTTTCTCGCAGAGATCCTTTGCCTTTCTCAGATAACCATCATCCGGTACCACAACGCCTGCTTCACCTTGTATGGGCTCCACCAGGAAGCCTGCCACGTTTGAATCTTTAAGTGCGTGTTCAAGCGCAGGAATATCGTTGTAAGGTATCACCTCGAAGCCCGGCATGTAAGGACCGAAGTTCTTGTTCGATTCCGGGTCGGTGCTGAATGAGATCACCCCCGTAGTTCTGCCATGAAAGTTTCCTGCACAGACAACGATCTTTGCCTTATTGTTTGGAACCTTTTTCACCGCATATGCCCAGCGACGACAGAGTTTGATTGCCGTCTCCACTGCCTCCACTCCCGTGTTCATCGGCAATACCTTTTGATATCCAAATGTGGAAGTGATGAATTTCGCGTATTCGCCAAACAGCTTGCTGTGAAAGGCACGACTGGTGAGCGTGAGCTTTGAGGCCTGTTCGGTCAGGGTCTTGACGATCCTTGGGTGACAATGACCCTGGTTCACTGCCGAGTATCCGCTGAGAAAGTCATAGTATTTTCTTCCCTCCACATCCCAGAGAAATACACCCTCGCCACGTTCAAGCACCACTGGAAGGGGATGATAATTATGTGCACTGAATTGATCCTCTAATTGCAAATAGTATGAAGTATCCATGATTTTTATATTGAATGGTTGAAGAAAAAAGAACGGAGCAGGCGAATGAGGGAGGGCTGACTTAGTGATTCAGCAGATCGAGGTTGCTATCGAGGAAAAATGATATCGTATTAATTTGCCTGATTGTACCGAACTTTAAAGTATAAAGGTACGAAATTTTCCAAACAGGGTGGCCGCTGCTGAATTGGCTGCGATCAACCTTCATCAAACATTTTTTATGAGCTACACCATTCCGGCAGGCACAAGAATCGGTCACGTTCACCTGAAGGTGGCCGACATCAACCGATCGCTGCAATTCTATCGCGACCTGCTAGGTTTCGAAGTGCAGCAATTCTATGGTGACCAGGCCGTGTTTATTTCCGCCGGTGGTTATCATCATCACATCGGCCTCAACACCTGGCATAGCAAGAACGCCGGACCCGCACCCGTAAGAGCTGCAGGGCTCTACCATCTGGCCATTCTCTATCCCGAACGCAAAGATCTTGCAGTAATTCTGAAGCGGTTGCTTGAGGCTGACTATCCTCTTACTGGTGCATCAGATCACGGAGTGTCGGAAGCACTTTACATGAACGATCCCGACGGAAATGGTGTGGAGTTGTATTGGGACAGGCCCGAGAAAGAATGGCCGCGCAATGCAGAAGGACAAATCGAAATGGTAACGGAGAGACTGGACCTCGACGGACTCCTTGCTACGATTAAGGATTGATTATTTCTGTATACTACCTTTCATAACTTTGACGGATGCATCTTCGAACCTGATGTATGATTCGAGATTTGAATCTTGTTTGAAGATCCCAAACACAGTGCTTCCGCTTCCCGACATAGATGCGTACAATGCACCCATCTTGTAAAGTTCATCCTTGATCGATGCGATTCGGGGATGTTTGCGAAAAACAGTGACCTCGAAATCATTCTTCAATTCCTCCTTCCAGCTTTCAACAGGCTGCTGAATTATTTCGCGAATGGATTTCTTCGGAGACGAAGGAATAATTTCCGCGAATGCATCGCGAGTAGAAACATGAATGCCCGGATTCACCAAGGCGAGGATATAATCTGAAAGGTTCAATTCAACTTGTTCAAGGATTTCTCCCCGTCCCTTGGCGAACGCTGGTTCTTTCATTAGGAAGAATGGGCAATCGCTGCCAAGCTTCAACGCATAGCCCATCAGTTGAGATGTCGAAAGTCCAAGCTTGAATTTTTCATTGATCAGCATGAGTGTGAACGATGCATCCGAACTCCCGCCTCCGAGTCCCGCACCTGTTGGAATGGCTTTGTGCAAATGCATTTTCACAGAAGGAAGTGAAGGATGATCCTTCTTCAGAATATGCCATGCATCGACGCAAAGATTGTTTCCGGGACCAGGAATTTCTATTCCTGTAGAAGAGAATTCCGGTTCTGTTGTAGATGAATTTTCCTTCTCAATAATTTCTATTATGTCGTAAAAGGGGAGGGGATAGAAGACTGTCTCGAGATCATGAAATCCATCATCCCGTTTTGCCGTAATATGCAGCCCGAGATTGACCTTGCAGTGAGGCAAGAGGATCAAGAGAACTTTCTTTGACGTGTAGCGCCGGTTTCGTCAGCCTATTTCT
>CBINHQ010000254.1:0-4300 GCA_966250475.1 uncultured Chitinophagaceae bacterium | reverse complement strand
ACTAATTAACTAATTAACCAATTAACTAATTAACTCACGCAACTTCCTCCTTCGCCACCCTGCTATGCTCATCAATTAATTTTCTCTGCAGATCAAACGGCATAGGTTCATACGCATGGAAGTGCATTCGGAACTTCGCCCTTCCCTGTGTGATGGAGCGTAGTGAGGAAGAATATCCGTCCATCTCCGCGAGCGGAACCTTGGCAATGATTTTCTGGAAATGTCCTTCGCTGTCGATGCCTTCCACCATCGCCCTTCGGCTTTGGAGATCTCCCATTACCGCACCGGTGAGGTCGTCGGGACAAAGTACCTCCACCTGATTGATTGGTTCGAGTATCTGCGGATCCGCCTGTTGGAATGCGCTACGGAATGCCTGCAGTCCTGCAATCTTAAACGAGATATCATTTGAATCGACAGGATGCATCTTTCCATCGTAGACAGACACACGAATGTCGCGGGCATACGAACCCGTTAGCGGACCATTCTGCATTTTCTCCATCACGCCTTTGAGAATCGAAGGAAGAAACCGCGCATCGATCGCACCGCCGACTATGCAGTTATAGAACACAAGTTTTCCGCCCCAGTCGAGATCGTACACATCTCTTCCGCGAACCGTTAAATCCTTCGGCTCAGGCATACCCTCGTACCATGGTTCTATGCGAAGGAAGACTTCGGCAAACTGCCCCGCTCCCCCACTCTGCTTCTTGTGGCGATAACTTGCGTCTGCAGGTTTTCGAATTGTTTCGCGGTAAGGAATCCTCGGCTTCACAAACTTCACATCGAGCTTATGATTATGTTCAATCTTCCACTTTGCCACTGCAAGGTGCATGTCGCCCTGGCAATGGATCAGTGTTTGCCTCAACTCAGGAGAGACTTCAACCAGTAGAGTTGGATCTTCTTCGCGAAGCTGGTGCAAGGCTTGTGATAGTTTTTCCTCTTCTCCCTTCTTCGTGGTTTCGATGGCCACCGTCATGTTAGGAGGCGGGAATGTGATTGGCTCGAGTTCGTAGCTCTTACCCTTCGCATGAAGTGTGTTGTTGACGTGCGTGTTCTTCAGCTTGAGCGTGGCGCCGATGTCGCCGGCAACAAGTTCATTCACATTCGTGCGCTTGTTACCTTCTACCAAGAATAGCTGAGTTATCTTCTCGGTCACTCCTGTTGTTTCGTTCTCGAGCTCCATGCCACTCTTAATTGTTCCCGAATAAACCTTGAAGAAGGAAAGTTCGCCGACGTGTGGCTCGCTGACGGTTTTGTAAATAAAAATACATGCTGGACCATTCGCATCGCAATTCACTTTCTCTCCGGACTTGCTGGATTGTGGCGGCATTTCATTCGCGCTCGGGCAAACGTTGTCGATGAAACCCATGAGCCTTCCGCTTCCCATGTTTCTTTCTGCAGAAAGGCAGAATACTGGGAAGAGATCGTGGTTGATCATGGCCTTTCGGAGACCGAGTTTCATCTCATCCTCGTCTAATTCGCCCTTGTCGAAATACTTTTCCATTAATCCTTCGTCGTTGCTTGCAATGGCTTCGATGAGTTCCTTGTGGAGTTCATCTGCCCTGGATTTTTCTTCTTCGGGAATGGGAAGCTTGTCGGGCTTGCCACCGCCATCCCGGAATTTATACATCGTCATACGCAACACGTCGATGATCTCGTGGAAGCCCGAGCCTGTCTGCCTCGGGTATTGCACAAGCACCACGTTGCTGCCGAAGTGTGATTTTGCTTCGCGAACCGAACGGTCGAAGTCGGCATCATCATCATCAAGTTTCGTGATGGCGATGATCATCGGTGTTTTGAACTTCTCGGTGTATTCCCAAATTACATCGGTACCGACTTCCACGCCCATCACTGCGTTGATGAGTATCACTCCGGTATCGGCTACTCGTAGGGCGGAGATAACTTCGCCAACGAAATCGTCATACCCAGGTGTGTCGATGATGTTGATCTTATAACCACGCCATTTGGTGTGAAGGAGCTTGCTAAAAATAGAATTACCACGTTCCTTTTCAAGATCGTGGTAATCCCCGGTTGTGTTCTGGTCGGCAATAGTGCCCCTGCGGTTGATGAGGCCGGCTTCATATAGCATGCACTCCGCTAATGTGGTCTTGCCGGAGCCAGCATGGCCGAGCAAGACAATATTCTTTACGTGTGAGGTATCAAATTCTGCCATGAGATTAATTTTTAATTAGCTAATTAGCCAATTAGTTAATTGGGTTAGCTGATTTTTGACAGGAAGTGTGAGAACTCTTCCTTTAATTCTGCTACCGTTGCTTCAAGGTCCTGGAATTGTCCGAAGATGTTTTCGTGTGTTGCTACCGTGTCTTCATTCAACTGCCCATTGTTTTCCGAGAGCTCATAGCTGATCTTGCGGTCATGAACCTTGATCGCTTGTTTGAGATCGTGAATGTTGATTAGTTGAATGTGAAATTGATTCTGGAGATGTTCTACGTCCTGTAGTTGTTCTTTGGAGAGAGTGCGGCTGGCGGCCTTTTGAAGTTTTGAATTCGCCTGGTGAAGCTCGTCGCGGAATTGACGGAGTGTAGCTCTCCAGGCATTACACTCTGTGGTGAGCTGTGCATTTTCTACCTGAACCATGGGATTAAATTTATGAGTGAAGAATAGTGTTTACTCAAATTTTCCCTGGGGTGCTGGATGGTGTTATCTGTAAATTAGAAATCTTTTCTTGGAAAAACCAGCATTAATTGTGCACACCAATTAGTTAATTAGCCAATTAGGTAATGAGTTAATTAGTTAATTGACTAATTAACAATCGCTTCCAAATGGAACGCGTCACCTCTCCGGGTTTGCCGTCACCAATCTGCCTTCCGTCGATCTGGAGTACGGGGAGGACGGTCTTGGTGGTGCTGGTGATGAAGGCTTCTTTGATTGTCTGAAGATCGTCAAGGGTGATGATGGTCTCACGGACGTTGAGGTCGTGCATGTCGAGAACCTTCTTGCGGTTGATGCCGGGAAGGATGTTTCGCATGGGAGTACGAATGTCGTTGTCCGCGGTGACGATGAAGAAATTTGAGCGCGGACATTCGAGCACTTCGGAATTGAAGTGATAGAGCACGTCGCCTGCACCTTTTTCCCTGAGCATGGGTTGGAGCATCACAGCCTGGAGATAGTCAATCGTCTTCACCCCAGGCAACTGCCGTTGATGTGAAAACGTGATCAGCGAAGTTCCTTTCTCGAAGAAAGATTGATCGTAAGAGAATGGTTGTTGTGTGACGATGAGATTGGGAATGCCGGGATTGTATCCATCAGGAGAATATCCACCGGTAAGCGTCATTCTAACGACGGAATCGGGCATATCATTTTTCTCCATGAGAGTTGAGAGAAGTTGTTTCAATTCTTCGCTATCATACTTCACTGGCAGGTTCATCTGTGAGGCGGAGTGATAGAATCTTTCGAGGTGATCGTCGAGCCATACGGGATGACTATTCACTGTTTTGAAAGAATCGAATATGCCATAACCTCTGAGAATTGCAAGGTCGCTGATGCCGATCGAAGCCTTGCCTTCGGGGATGATATCGCCATTTAGAATCACATTTCTATTCATCTTCTGTTGTATGCTTTAATGATCGAAAGAACCTTTTCCGTGTCGATGCGTTCGATTGAATGGCCGCTTACTCCCTTCATGCTTTCGGCTGTGAAGAGTGAATTGATGATGGCTTCTTCTGTCGCTTCGATGGCGGCCATGAACAGTGGCGACATGTGGTCGTTGTGCAGGATTGGATAATTCGAAACCGGTTTGTCAGGATCATAAGGAATGCGCAATGCCTCTGCGGTAGAGAACGCGATCACATAATCACCGCTTCCGTTCGAAGCGATGCCACCCGTTCTTCCGAGACCTAGCATTGCTCTTTTCGCGAGGCGAAGGAGGTTGCGGTGATCGAGGGGCGCATCAGTTGCTACAATAATCATGCAGGAGCCATCGACATTGTTCAGTAGTTGATTGCTGAAACTGAATCTGCGCAGCTCTTCACCAACGGGCACGCCATCGATTTGCAATACGCCACCGAAGTTGCTTTGCACAAGTACTCCGACTGTGTATCCACCAAGACTCTCGGGCAACTTTCTCGAGGCGCTTCCGATTCCACCTTTGAAGCCGAAACAAATCGTGCCTGTCCCCGCTCCCACCGATCCCTGAATGATTTTGCCCGTGTCGGCATTCAAAATTGCGCTCAGAACATGAGCGGGTTTTACATGTCTTCCGCGGATGTCGTTTAGATATCCATCGTTCGTTTCGCCCACGAGTGCATTCACCGATCGCACAACTTCATTGCCGGGCTGACTG
>CBINHQ010000253.1:0-4318 GCA_966250475.1 uncultured Chitinophagaceae bacterium | reverse complement strand
CATCCTTACTGGAAAGCCTTCAAAGGAGCGCGTTCTCTTTGCGATAGCATATTAATTAGCCAATTATCTAATTAACTAATTTGATAATTAATTAACTAATTAAAAACTCGTCATCGCTCCACCCGCAATTCCAATTATCGTCAGTAGTAATCCGATAATCATCAACACGCCCCAGAAAGCAAAATAATTCCTGAGGTTGTTAAGGCTCGAACCAAGCATGATATTGTCATTCGTACGAAGGGCTGCAGCAGCTTTGTTGCCGAAGTTGAGGGCAAATATGGATCCGATAATAGTCATGATACCCATTACGATGTAGATCGCCATTCCGAAGCTCGCCATGCCACTTGTAGAACCACGGTATCCCGGATAATCGTTGTATTCGTTGAAAGCAGTTGTCATGGCCGAACGCACCATGATGCCGATGATAATAAACAACACCCCAAAAATAATTCCGAGAATGCCGAGGATCTTTCCCCATGAAGCGGCGCTGCGTAGTGAATTTCCCGTTTGTGGATCAACCTGAAGCTGGAATAATTGTGTGTCCTGAGTTTGTGGTTCCATAAAAGTTGGTTTTGTTTGATGTTGGCTCAAAATACGAAAAGAAAAGAGAAGTTGGTTGGGAGTGGATATGAGAGATGAGAGATGGGAGATGAGACTTCGATTCCAGGAAATTTCAAATATACGCAGAGTCCTAAATTCAAAGACTCTCATCCCTCATCTCCCATCTCTCATCAATTCGTCAACTATTTCGTCGACAAATAATTATAATCCATCAACAACGTCTCCAAAAAGTCAAACGGATCCTTATCGCTTCGGATATTCAAATGCCCCTTGATCTTATCACCTGCGGTTGCCGCCATCACGAAATCACCCTTCTTCCTCGCAGTTTCGAGAATGCTCTTGATGGCATTGATATCGCGATCGCTTAGTTTCATGATCTCAGGATATTTCGGAGTATAGCTGTCTGACACTTCCTGGAATACCGTCTCTTCAATACTTGATCGCGAATTTGTTCGAATAAGAATCGTATGCGCAAGAATGTCGCCGATGCGCTGACCCTTCTTACTCGTCACCACCAGTACGATGTCCGTCACCAGGAAAGCGAAAGCAGCGAGAATGATAAAGGTTGACTCAAGGTCGCGACCAAGATCGGGATTGCTTGCAAGTATGAAGATGAGCGCCACAATCCATACATCTGATATTCGCAACAACCAGCGAATGATGAACTGGCTGATGCTTGCACGTCCTCCGTTCTCATTCACCACTCTAATGCCCATTATCTTCTTGCCAATGCTCTGCCCGTTCATTGTAATTTCCATTACTAGGTGATAAACCATGATTGGAAGGAAGAGCAGCATTATTATTGCCTGAATATTATATCGAGTATCGGTGTCGAAAATATCCCTGTTCCTTACGATGGATTCAAGTATTAGGATTGCAATGCGATAATAAATGAATTCAATAAAAACGTCGATCAGCAGCGAAAACATTCTCCTCATGAAATCGGGTATCTCGAATTCGACATCAATATTAAAAGTAGTAGGGACCTTAATTACGGCCATTCAACGCTGATTTGCTTAGAAGGATAAATTTAGGCGTTTTAACCTGTTATTTTCAACCCGTAATTTTATCTTTTGAAAAAATAGTATTTTACAACCCAAAGAAAACTATTGAGGGAAGCCCTGTTCATAAAAAAGAATCGCGATCGCTGGCTGCGAAACCAGCACATGCCGGCGGAAGACGCCGACGAGATGGCAAGGGACTTCACCCAACTCGTTGACGACCTCGCCTATGCGAAGACATTCTATCCCGGAAGTAAGGTTACCAGATTCATCAACAGTGAAGCTTCGCGAATCTATCTCAACATTTACAAGAACAGAAAGGAAGAGTCGAATCGCCTGCTAACATATTGGAAATACGATCTTCCTCTCACCATTCGCAGGCACCATGGAACGATCCTGTTTTCCTTCATCGTGTTCATAATCTTCTTTGCAGTCGGGTTCTTCGTGGCAATGCGCGATGAATCGATGGCAAGAAGTTTCCTCGGCGACGGATATGTAAACCAAACGCAGGAAAACATCGACAATGGTAATCCCTTCGGAGTTTACGAAAGTGGACACCCGGTATTGAGTTGGATCAATCTAATGATTCATAACATTAAGGTCTCCTTCCTTGTGTTTGTGTCTGGAATCTTCTGCGGAATCCCAAGTCTATACCTGCTCGCTCAGAATGCAGCAATGGTAGGCGTCTTCGATCAATACTTTACTTCGAAAGGTTTTGGTGTGGACTTCTTCCTGGTGGTCTTCGTACATGGTACGCTCGAACTCACAGCCATCATCATCGCAGGGGCGGCCGGACTCGTTCTCGGCAAGAGTTTTCTCTTCCCTGGCACCATTCGGCGCATCGACGCGTTCAAGAAAGGAGCGAAGGATGGCGTGAAGATTCTAATCGGACTGATGCCGGTGTTCGCACTCGCTGCATTCTTCGAAGGATTCATCACAAGACTCTACAATGATATTTCAATCCTGACTTCAGCAGTTTTTGCCCTCTCCGTGATCTTTGTGATTTGGTATTTCATTATTTATCCCATCCGCCTTTCGAAGAAAATGCGCCTGAAACTTAACGAGGAGGAAGTATAGTAATGCGATCACGCATAAAATATTCATATCTCCGCCCCATTCTGATGCTCATCGCTTGTTTCTGCATCAATATTTATGCGATGGCTCAAGAGGAAGAGTATACTATTGAACCAGACCCTCTGCCAGACTCTGTGGTAATACAGGAAATTGAACCGATCGATGTAGACGAATATGATTACGATGTGCCTGATAACAAAGTCTACTTCATGGAACGCAGGCTTCAGTTAAGTGGTGGCGGCCCAGATTCACTAAAATTCAGGCAGGTTCAGGATTCCATCATCACCAATCTGAAGAATGATGATGTGTTTTGGTATGTTGACTATCCCTTCGAGAAAGAAAAGGTTGAAATAAAGCCATCGAAAGAGAGACGATCATTTTGGGACCATCCCGCCGTGCAAACTATTCTCTGGATTGTCATCGTGCTCGGATTCGTTGCTTTTCTTGCTATCTATCTCTCGAATAGCAATGTGGGAATTTTCCGACGAGCAGATAAGGCCTTACAACAAGAAAGTAGTATTGATGAAATTCCTGAAGACATTTTCCAGATTGAATACGAGCGTGAGATATCCAAAGCAATTCAGTCTTCGGATTATCGCCTTGCAACAAGGCTGCTCTTTCTGCGCTTGTTGAAGGATCTATCCAAACGCGGCATCATCAAATATCAGCAGGACAAGACGAACTTCGACTACATCCTTCAATTGCACGGCACACAATATTATAACGACTTCTTTCGCCTCACACGCAATTATGAATACTCATGGTATGGGCAGTTCCAGGTGGAGAAGGCAGAGTTTGACCTGATAAGGAAAGATTTTGAAAAATTCGAAAACACATTAGGAAAAAGGTGAAGAACTACCTTCCATATATCCTGGTCGTGCTTGTGCTTGGCGCAGCGTCCATCCTTGTGTTTACAGGCAAGAATGAGAAGCGGCGTGTGCTGGACGAACGGCTCTCACTTCGTAAAGGAGATAAGATTCCATATGGAACGTTCGTAGCGTATGAAAATTTGAAAGACTTGTTTCCAGAAGCATCCATCAGTTCTTCCCGAAAGGAGCCTGGTTATTGGGATTCCTTATCGATGTATGATCACAGGCAGGCAATCATCATAGTGTCGCCACAGTTTCTCGCAACAGAGTACGAACTGAATAAACTCGTGAGCTTTGCGGGTGCTGGGAACGATGTCTTCATCAGCACTTCACTTATTTCCGAAGAGGCAAGTGAATTCTTCCGTTGCGGTGTTAATCAGTTTGAGATTTATGCCATGCTATTGATGCATTTGCCGCAACCCGACACATTGAAGGTATCGCTGTCGAATCCTCCCTTCAATAGAAGTTTTTCTTATGAGTATCCCGGGAAGCGATACACCAGCCATATTAATAATTACGACACTTCAATTACGACTGTACTGGGCATGGGTGATGAAGGCTCTCCCAATTTCATACACCTGAGGACTGGTTCGGGAAACATCTATCTTCACCTCGCTCCGATGACATTCACAAACTATTTCCTACTCAGGGATAAGAATATCCGGTATTACGAGGACATGCTTTCAGTGATTCCTTCCACAACAAGGAGAATTCTTTGGGATGAATATTTCTTGTTGAAGAAATCAAATTCGCCGAAAGATAAGAAGGGTTGGTTCAGGGCATTCATGGAGCATGAGGCATTGCGTTGGGCGA
>CBINHQ010000252.1:0-4324 GCA_966250475.1 uncultured Chitinophagaceae bacterium | reverse complement strand
GTTTGAGGTTTAGGGTTTGGGGTTTGGAGTTTGTGGTTTGAAGTTTGTAACCCCACCCATAAACTTTTAAACTCTTAAACTCTTAAACCCATCAAACCTCAAACCCCAAACCCCAAACTATGAAAAGAGGTTTAATCTTATTATTAGGTCTTCTGATTACATCCGTCGCTTTCTCCCAAAAGCGTCCTCTTGCACCAGACGAGATATACGGCGTGTTGTTTCGCGATGTGCAGATGTCAGGCATATTCGAAGACAGTAAGACCTTCGTGGATTGCATTCCTCGCCGCGATCCGGCTGAGATCGTGAAGGATTATGTCAAAATCAAAAACAATCCCAATCTAAGATTTAGTCTGAGGTTGTTCGTTGAAGAAAATTTCGAACTGCCTCCACCTCCACCTTCCATTAATTATGTGCAGCATGAAAAAGACATCACGAAGCATATCAAAAATCTCTGGAGTGTATTGAGGCGTGATCCGGATTCTGCGGTGAAAGGAAGCTCGCTTCTGCCTCTTCCATATCCATACATTGTTCCCGGTGGAAGATTCAGGGAGATTTATTACTGGGATTCTTATTTCACCATGCTTGGTTTGAAGGAGAGCGGAGAAGTGCAAATGATCGAAGACATGGTCCGCAACTTCGCGTACCTGATCGAAACGTATGGGCACATTCCCAATGGAAATCGAACTTACTATCTCGGCAGGTCGCAGCCTCCGTTCTTCGCCGCGATGGTAGAACTCCTTGCTTCCATCAAAGGAGATGCGGTGTACGTTGAATTTCTTCCTGCCATGGAAAAGGAGTATGCGTTTTGGATGAATGGATCCGAAAAGGTTGCCGCAGGAAAACCATACAAGAGAGTTGTACGAATGAAGGATGGGTCGGTGCTCAACCGTTATTGGGATGAATTCGATGTTCCCAGACAGGAGAGCCACAAGGAAGATGTGCAGACCGCGAACAAGTCAGGAAGAAAGAAATCAGAAGTCTACAGGCAACTGCGCGCCGGAGCAGAGAGCGGATTCGATTTTTCCAGCCGATGGTTCTCCGATGGAAAAAGCCTCACTGCCATTCGCACTACGAACATCATTCCGGTGGATTTGAATTCTCTTCTGTATAATCTCGAACTCGCAATCGCAACCGCCAAGTCCATCATGGGCAATCAACAGGAATATGGAAAATACCGTCGACTTGCGCGTAAGCGCCAGGATGCGATCAATAAATATTGCTGGAGTGTAAAAGTGAATTTCTACACCGATTACGATTTCACCACAGGCCGACACACCAACCACATCACACCTGCAGGAATGTATCCCTTCTGTTTCTTCGAAGGTAAGCCCGACTACATGAGCCTGCTCGCGAGAAAGGCTGCAGACGGAATTCGCAGCAAATTGCTACATGCGGGAGGAATCTCTGCGTCAGCAATTAAGACAGGAGAGCAATGGGATTCACCCAACGGATGGGCGCCGCTGCAATGGATGACAGTTTGGGGACTGGATCGTTGCGGACAAAAGAGTCTTGCCGCCGATATCGCTTATCGCTGGGTGAAGTTGAACAACGACGTCTACCAGCGAACCGGTAAGTTGATGGAGAAATACAATGTAATCCAGACCGACCTCGAAGCAGGCGGCGGAGAATATCCCGGACAGGATGGATTCGGCTGGACCAATGGCGTGTTACTAGCCCTCGTAAATAAATACGGCATCGTACTCCAGCCCGGAACTTCAAAATAATTCCCGGACCGATGCAGCAAAGTTTGAAACAACTTTCTCTATATTCGTGTAAACGATTACATAGTTGCGGTACAAGACCACCATTGCGGACATAGCGAGAGAGTTGAACACCACGCCGGCCACAGTGTCGAGGGCATTGAGCAATCACCCGGGCATAAGTGAAAAGACGAAGAAGCTGGTGATGAAGACTGCATCGAAGTTGAACTACAAGCGCAATAGGGTCGCATCATCATTAAGATCGGGAAAGACGCAATTGATTGGCGTGATCATTCCCAGCGCGGAGATAAATTTCTTTGGATCGGTGGTGCATGGGATAGAATCGGTGGCCAGCACGCATGGTTACAATGTGCTGCTCTATCAATCAAATGAGAGCAGGGATTATGAAGAACGCGGGCTCGATAGTTTCCTTTCCGCAAGAGTAGATGGGATTTTGATTTCTCTAGCGAAAGACACGATCGATTATTCGCACCTTAAGGAAATAAAGAAACGCGGCGTACCCATTGTATTCTTTGACAGGGCTAATGATGAACTCGGAATCGACTCAGTGGTGATCGATGATTACAAAGGCGCATTCATTGCGACGGAGCATTTAATAAGGAATGGATACAAACGCATCGCTCATGTGTCGGGGCCGCAGCACCTGAAAAATTTCCAGGACAGGCTGCAGGGATACAAGGCTGCTTTGCAGGCTCACGGATTGAAATTCGATCCGGCACTTGTCTTCCAGGGAAACATTTCCATCGACTCCGGAAGAGAAGGCATGAAGAAATTCGAGGCACTGAAGCGTAGACCCGATGCAGTGTTCGCGGCGGAAGACTTCACCGCACTTGGAGTTGTTACAGAGGCAAAGGAGAGAGGAATCCGTATCCCGCAGGAACTGGGAGTGATCGGCTTCGCCAACGAGCTCTTCGGCGACCACATCACCCCACGGCTTTCAACCATCGATCAACAGACAATTCAAATGGGCCGGTCGGCACTCAACCTGCTAATCGACCTCATCGAAAAGAAGGAGACAGGAAATCAAAGGCAACAGAAGATCGTGCTAGACCCGATTCTGATTAGCAGGGACTCTTCAGTTCGTTTAAATGGGCAACCCTGAGCGAGCATTTTGTTTTGGTGATTTATGCAAACGTTTACATTCCGTGAAAGCCGGAATGGGCGCGAAAGCCATGGGAAAGTGAGGAGAGAAATTAAATTTCATTTGAATTTAAAAATAGTTTAACATTGTGTTCTACATACACATTGTAAGAAAACAAACCGATTGCTTAACTCTTAACGATTGCTTATGTCACGCACAATTCTGCCAAAGGCATGTGTCGTATTTACGCTGCTTCTATTTTCTTTTTGGAGCTATTCGCAAGACAAGGTTATCACGGGTAAGGTTACTGATGCAAGGGATAACGTAGGTATCCCAGGTGTCTCGGTCACGGGCAAGGGAAGTCAGAGCGGTACACAAACTGCTTCGGATGGCACCTTCTCCATTACCGTGCCTTCCTCTACTCAAACTCTTATCATTTCTTCTGTTGGTTTCATTACACAGGAGGTGCCGGCAACAACGGGATCACCCGTGCTGGTTTCTCTGGTAGTAAGTGATGCCACGCTTGGCGAGGTAATCGTCATTGGTTATGGTACGAGACTGAAGAAAGACATGACCGGTTCGGTAGCCAGTGTTACGGCCGAAGACTTCAACCGCGGAACCATTACCACCCCCGAGCAACTGATTGCCGGTAAGGTTGCCGGAGTACAGATCACTACAAACGGAGGCGCACCCGGTGCAGGAAGCACAATTCGCATCAGGGGCGGCGCGTCTCTTAATGCAAGTAACGATCCGCTGATCGTGATCGATGGAGTGCCCATCGACAACGGTGGAATCTCCGGAACTGCGAATGCGCTTTCAATGATCAATCCGAACGACATTGAATCATTCAACATTTTGAAGGATGCATCGGCAGCCGCGATCTATGGGTCGAGAGCATCAAATGGTGTGATCATCATCACAACTAAAAAAGGAAAGAGCGGAAAGCCGAAGTTCAACTTCACAACACAATATTCCATCTCCACACTTCCGAAGAATGCAGACATCCTCAGCCCTTCGGAGTTCAGGGAGTATGTGACCACACACGGCACACCCACGCAAATTGCATTGCTTGGAGAAGCGAATACAGACTGGCAGGATCAGGTCTTCGATAATTCAGGAACTACAGATAACAACCTGAGTGTTTCAGGATCGCTGAAGAATCTTCCTTATCGCCTTTCGCTCGGATATCTAAATCAGAATGGAATTCTGAAGACGGGTAACATGGAGCGTACCACCGCATCCATCAACCTCAGCCCGCGATTATTCAAGGATCATCTGAAGATTGATGTGAACCTGAAAGGTGCCATCAGCAAATCAAGGTTCGCCGATGAAGGTGCAATTGGCAATGCGATCAGGTTCGACCCAACGAAACCAGTGAATTCCGGCAATAAGCGCTATGGTGGTTATTGGGAGTGGCTCGATCCCTCATCAGTTACAGGATTGCTCGAGCTCGCACCTAGAAATCCACTTGGTCTCCTCGAACAACGCGAAGATGTGAGCAATGTTAAGCGCAGCATCGGTA
>CBINHQ010000251.1:0-4333 GCA_966250475.1 uncultured Chitinophagaceae bacterium | reverse complement strand
GGAACTTCGTGACGGCGACAAGAAGAAATATCTCGGTAAAGGCGTGTTGAAAGCAGTCGAGAATGTAAATGACACCATCGCACCAGCATTGCTTGGTTATGATGTGGCTGACCAGACCGGCATCGACGCAATGATGCTCGAACTCGATGGCACCCCCAACAAAGGAAAGCTCGGCGCTAACGCAATTCTCGCCGTGAGCATGGCCGTTGCAAAGGCCGCTGCAGAAGAAGCTTCACTCCCTCTATACCGCTACATCGGCGGAACGAACGCTAAAACACTGCCCGTTCCTATGATGAACATCCTCAATGGCGGTGCGCATGCAGACAACAAAATCGACTTCCAGGAATTCATGGTAATGCCCATCGGCGCACCAAGCTTCAGCGAAGGACTTCGCTGGGGAGTTGAGATCTTTCATGCTCTCAAGACCGTATTGAAGAAAAAAGGATTCAGCACAAACGTGGGCGACGAAGGTGGATTCGCGCCAAATATTCAAAGCAACGAAGAAGCAATCGAAACAGTATTGACCGCCATCCAGGCTGCTGGCTACAAGACAGGCAGCCAGGTGATGATTGCAATGGACGCAGCCAACAGCGAACTCTGGGATAAGAAGAAGAAAAAATACGTATTTCACAAGAGCAGTGGCAAGGAAATGAGCAGCGATCAACTCGTGAAGTACTGGGCCAACTGGGTGAAGCAATACCCCATCGCCTCCATCGAAGACGGCATGGCCGAGGACGACTGGACAGGCTGGAAGGCGCTCACTGAAGCCATCGGCAGCAAATGCCAACTCGTGGGTGACGACCTCTTCGTAACCAACGTAACGAGACTTAGCGAAGGTATCGAGAAGGGCGTGGGCAACGGGCTTCTCGTTAAGGTTAACCAGATCGGCACCATTACCGAAACCATCAACGCCGTGACGCTTGCTCAACACAACGGATACAACACCATCATGAGCCATCGCAGCGGCGAAACCGAGGATACCACCATTGCCGACCTGGCGGTCGCGCTTAACTGCGGACAGATCAAGACCGGCTCAGCCTCCAGAACAGACAGGATGGCGAAATACAATCAATTGATAAGAATTGAGGAGCAATTGGGAAGTAGTGCATTTTATCCGAAAGGAAAGATTAAATTTGGTAGATAAGTATCACTGTACATTGCGGAGGTACCGGTAACATAATTGTGAAACTGTTCTATGCGTCTTCTCAAACATATTCCAGCCTGGCTTCGCAATAAATACTTCATTGCATTTGCAGTGTTTCTTTCCTTCATGCTGATATTCGACAAGAACGACATTTTTACTCAGATGGAGCGCAGGAACGAGCTCAACAACCTGCTTCGCAGCAAGCAGTATTTTACCGATGAAATCAATGCCGAAAAAGCTGAGCTCGACAAGCTGAGAACAAATCCTGCCACTCTTGAACGGTACGCCAGGGAGAAATACCTGATGAAGAGGGATAATGAAGACCTCTACCTGGTACCGGAAAACTACGAATAGGAGCAGAATCAGGCTTTTTTGCACAATAACCGGGTGATTGGGCCGTTTTAATACCGGAATTCACGACTTGGACATCTAAATTCTTGGACATTAATGGTTTGCTCATGACAAAATTTACCCCAGAGGATCTTTTATTGTATTTGTACAAAGAAACAACTACAGACCAGACGAAGCAGATTGAAGCAGCATTGAAAAAAGACTGGACCCTTCGTGAGAAATTAGCAGTGTTGAAGACATCAATGCAACGACTGGACAGGATCGTTGAAGCACCACGCACTGAAGTTGTGCTGAATTTGTTGAATAAGGCGAGAGAAGAATCAGCAGAACAAGTATAGGAAACAGTAAACAGGGAACAGGGAGCAGCCTGCCCTGACGGAGGTCAGGAGCCTGCCCTGACGGAGGTCAGGGTGCGGGCCTTCAACGGTGAATAGTTTATTTCTTTATGACTCGCAAAGAACGTTACAGGTTCGTAATTGACTATTTTCTCAAACATAGCCCCGATGCAGAGACTGAGTTAATTTACGACGGACCGTTCCAATTACTCGTCGCCGTAATTCTCTCCGCTCAATGCACCGACAAGCGGGTTAATCTCACCACTCCTTTTATATTCGAAAAATATCCCGACGCGGAAAGCCTCAGCAAGGCTGAGTTTGATGATGTCTTCTCACTCATCAAAAGCATTAGTTATCCCAACAACAAAGCGAAGCATCTCATAGGCATGGCAAAGATGCTCGTTGAGAAATTCAACGGCGAAGTTCCGATGACCATCGATGAACTAGTGCAATTACCTGGCGTGGGAAGGAAGACTGCTAATGTGATTACTTCGGTGATAGATCAGCAACCAAACCTCGCGGTTGACACGCATGTATTCAGAGTGAGTCATCGCGTCGGACTCGTTCCGACAACAGCAACTACTCCGCTCGCAGTTGAACGTGAACTCGTGAAGCACATTCCAACCGAACTCGTTCATAAATCGCATCACTGGCTAATACTTCATGGCAGGTATGTCTGTATTGCACGCAGACCAAAGTGCGGAATTTGTGGTATCAGAGAAGCCTGCAGATATTATCATAAAGTAGTTTTGAAAGAAGGAAAATAAGTTTCCTTCACTCTCGTGCGGAAAATATTCCCCCAATTGCGTATCGTTACGCTGTACTGGTTCAACATGCTATGGCGGCATAGCTTTTGCAATTTCACATACATAATACCTGAACATTGAACCTGAATACATGTTACAACGCAGCCAACGATTCGGTCGCCTGGGCCTGGTGCCGCTAATTCTCCTGTTGTTTCTTCTAAGTTGTCAGTCACAAACATCTCCGGAGAATCTCTCCTCACCGGATGGTTATGACCTGAACAAACCTTTCGTACTTAAACTTCCTTCATACCTTGATGAGATCTCTGGTCTTGCCTATTACCCGAAGGATAAGAGCACATTCGCCATCAATGATGAAGAAGGATGGTTGTATAAAGTCTACCTGCACGATAAGATGCCAATACAGAAATGGAAGTATGCGCCGGGCGATGACTTCGAAGACCTCGTACTATACGACAGCACTTTCTACATTCTGCAAAGCACAGGGAAGATTATCGCGGCAAGATTTGTTTCAACAGACTCGGTAGAAGTGGAAGAATATGATCTCGGCCTTGCAGGTGAGAATGAATTCGAGATTCTTTACCTCGAAGAAAAAAAGAATAGACTAATACTAATCTGCAAAGATTGCGAAAGAGATAATAAGAGCACCCTCTCATCATTTGCATTTGATCTGAATACCAAATCATTTGTGAAGGATCCGGCATTTGTAATTGATGTGACAAAGATTGCAGCAATGATGAACGAAACGAAGGTAAAGTTCAAACCATCCGCTGCCGCCATTCATCCCATTACAGGTCAACTCTACATCATTTCATCTATCAACAAAATCGTAGTAGTGGCTAATCCGGAGGGTGTACCTGAGAAGATACATAATATCGATCCAAAACTTTACAAGCAGCCTGAAGGCCTCGCGTTCACCCCCGAAGGTCATTTACTGATATCAAACGAGTCTGCAGACATAGGAGCGGCAAATATTCTAATCTACAAATACAACAAAGGCTAATGAAAGGTTTTATCCTGTCGGCTGCTTGGTTTCTCTTTGGCGTGAGTCTTCACGCCCAGGATAGTCTTGTCTCCAGGATTGTGCTGATAGGCGATGGTGGTCAATTCACCAATGGGAAGCATCCCGTTTCCGACGCTATTAAAAAACACATTCCACTCGATCAGAAAACCGTGTTGCTGTTTCTCGGCGACAACGTGTACAAGGTAGGACTTCCCGACGACCAGGTAATCACCTACAATCTCGCGAAGAGTGTGCTCGATTCACAGTTGTCGATTGTGACGAATACACCTGCGAGACTGTACATGATTCCCGGTAACCACGACTGGAACAATGGCAAGCCCGCGGGATATGAATCGATCGTGCGCGAACAGTATTACGTCAACCTACTTGGAAGAGAGAATGTGCGTTACTATCCGGAGAATGGATGCCCCGGTCCTGTAGAGATTCCCATCGACAGCATGACCGTGCTTGTGGTTCTGGACACGCAATGGTGGATACATACATACGACAAACCAGGCATCGAATCCGATTGCCCATACAAGACGGAAGACGAAGTGCTCACACAACTGGAAGACATCCTGAACAGAAACTTCCGCAAGCTGGTAATTCTCGCCACGCACCATCCATTTCGAAGCAATGGTGTTCATGGAGGATACTTTGGACTGAAGCAACACATCTTTCCATTCACTGAGTTGCGGAAGAACCTGTATATCCCATTGCCTGTTCTTGGTTCAAT
>CBINHQ010000250.1:0-4336 GCA_966250475.1 uncultured Chitinophagaceae bacterium | reverse complement strand
CCTACCGCTAAGACGCCAAGCCGCGGAGAAGTCATTTTCAAATTTTCAAATTCGTCCATTTCTAAATTCATGTGCCCCTACGACAATAATCTCCTCCGCGTTCTCTCCGCCCTCCGCGGTAAAACTCCATTGCGGCGCAGCCGCAATCATCCCTACCGCTAAGACGCCAAGGCGCGGAGAAGTCATTTTCAAATTTTCAAATTCGTCCATTACTAAATACAGTGTCCCTACGAGAATAATCTCCTCCGCGTTCTCCGCGCCCTCCGCGGTAAACTCTATTGCGGCGCAGCCGCAATCAATCATCAAATCAATTCCGGTAACACAGGACCATACTTCAGATTCTTGTACTGATTCTCATTGTCGGGATACAACACATCATGCGCGGTTTCATATCCTTCTTCGGAAACTTTGCGGAGTCTTCCCTGGCGCCTGCGCTTGCGACGAATGAGGTTAAATACTATCAGGGCGGCAGTCGTGGCTGCTACAATTCCCACAGCGAGTTTAGCTGATTGCTTCATTGCCTGGAGATTTAAAGTGAGAGATTAGATTAAACAAACATCAAACAGCGTACCATGCGGAGATGTTCATGTCCGCAGTCGGTTAAACTTTTCCAGTTCTGCTAATTCAGTGGAGTTAAGAGTTTCATTGTTATCGTACTTCGCCTTCAGGAAAAGGACACGCTTGTGTTGCGGAAATTTCTGAAGAATGTTTGCAATTAATTCCCCTGCCCTGCTATCCTTTTCATAAAGCGGGGTGGCTTCGGGAAGATCCGATTTGTACTTTGTGGGGCGTCGGAGAATGACGGCTTCCAGTGTAGCTAATTTGTGAGCGGGAATACCGGGAATCTTACCGGCCTTACTGTGAAGTCCCTGGAGTTGCTTCTTGCTAAGATTTCCCCTCTCCTCATACTGCCGGCTGAGGCTTTGAATAAAGGTTGATTCCGGCCTCGCGGCAGAGGCGAGTTCCAGAATATCCCTGATGATGTCTACATCAATTTTCTTGCGGTTCATTGCAGATTAATGGCCGGGGCCTTGAAACCCTAAGTATAAAACCCTAATTTACAAAACTTAATTGCAATATGCTTGACCATTAATCTTCCAGTTGCTTTCTTTGTCGAACTAATTTTCATAGGATAAGGTTTAATAAGTCCCCTCCTTTCCAGGAGGGGTTTCTTATTTTGCTAATGGTTAATGTGCGCCGTGAATTACTTTTCTTCAGTCTTCACTTTTTTCTTCAGAATGTTTCCCTGGTCATCGATCAGGAATTTCGCCTTCCCATTCTCATTTTCCAATTCGATTTCGTAAGCCATTTTGTCTTTGTGAAACTCCCTGTTAACCGATTTAATTGTGTAACCAGGAACCTCCGTATTTAATGTGCTGGTTACAGCCAGGGGAAGTGAGGAATGATCTCTGAGGGCATAGGCAGTACCTACCCAATAACCATCTGAGTCATACCACGAATAATACTTCTGACCATCCATGTCAAACTGAACTACGTAATCACTGGCATCCATTGGGGCCCATCCCGCCAGTTCCCAATCAATTGGAACAAGCACCTGGTCGTATTGCGACCACACTACGTTCGATGCGGTAGGATATTGCGCATTGAATGTAAGTCTTGTTGTCTCGGGTACTGTTACACCGAGTGATTGGTCTGTGGCCCTATATGGTTCGCTGCAGGAAAATAGTATGCTGAGGCTGGCAACTGCGGCAAAGATTTTAAGTGTCATAACCAAGATTTAATAATTAAGAATATTTTTTCCTGTGCTTATGACCGCCAACCCTATGCCAAAAGCGATGTTAAGGCCTCGTTATTTACCAACTAATTTTTTGGAATACAATCCTAAAATTTCCCCTAAATAGCCGTTTTCGTAGAATTTGTACTACATGAAAATGAAATGATTCTCTATTTATTATCCTCTGAGATCATCGTTATTTTATGATCAGAAATCAATATTCATCCTAAAGCAATATCTCATGGAAAACATCAAAAAATTCAATCAGACCGAGACAAGAGTTTCAGTGATCCTGAGCAAGCCGAACCTGCTTCGCGATATGGTTGAGGACCTTGCATTGGACCGTAAGGCTGTTGAAGATTATCCTGTATCATCATCTGAGTGGAGGAATATTGAGACTTCCTCGCTCGAAGCCTTTGCAGAAGGTGATGTGTACATAACCATTGATGGAAAGAAAGCGAAGCCTTCATTCACCGCGCCATATCTCTTCACATGTGTGAGAATGAAAGGAAGTCCATACAAGCTTACATGGAAAAACTCAATGAATTAATCTTATCACTATGATGTACATTTTCTGGTTGCAGGCATTGGAACTGGGTCAGCTCACCTCTTCATGGGTTAGCTCTACATTAAAGTTCGCCCTGGTAAGGAGAAAATAAATTTAGTTAAGGGATGATGATTCATCCCTTTTTTTTCTTTGCAAAACCCAATAGATTCCTTTTACATCAGCCTCCCATTCAGGTAACATTCTGATGAGGATGATCTCTTCAATTATCTGCATTCCTGTTACACCGGCCGCTGCATAAAATAAAGGCATCACGGGATCAGGAAGAAAATAAAAAAGTATCAGAAAAACGCCTTGTAGTATCGCAGCCAGCTTAGCAAGATAAGTGTGGAAATTAGTCATCCTGCGATACTGAATCAATGCATAGCCAAGTTGAATTAAAAAGAGAAACAGGAGCACAAGAAAGATCAGCTTGTGTTGCTGAATAAACTCAGGTGCGGAAATAAACACCCCGATAATCCCCACCGCCACGGTCAAATCATCCCCAATTGAATCGAGCTTCGCACCAATGATGCTCGAAACCTTAAATCTCCTCGAAAGCCATCCGTCGATGAAGTCGGTTAAGAAACTTATTGCGAGCAACCACTTGAAAATATCGTTGCGGCCAATGATGATCAACCAGAGCAATATCGGCGCAGCGATGATTCTGTAAACAGTAATACCGTTGATGATGTAATAGGCCTTGCGGTGATGGGGCATGATGTAAAATACACAATTCCGCGATTGGCCCGAAGTAAGTCGATTGGCGTTGGGAAACTCAGCAGGAATTAATGTTTCTCCACCTTAACCGGCCTGGGGTCGATGACCAGGAACTCGGGAGGGTCGGGATACTGGCTGATCAGCTCCCTGTATTTTTCCTTCAGGTACCGTTTGAAGTTGCCGACATAACCCGGCTTGGGGATTCTCTCCATCTCGAGAGGGATCGCTTCAATCAGGTCATTACCGATATACATCATGAGTTGCATAGGCTGGGAATAGAATAATACAAAGGAAAAAATTTCCTTCTTTCCAGTCAAGGTTAGAACTACTCAATTCCCAGCCGTAAGTTTACGAGGCTGCAACCCTAAACAAATTATTCAAAATGTTAATTGGTGATTCCTTTCACACTTCTCTCCACAAATGCAGTGAGGTCTGCGCCCTTTAACATACCCTGTGCAAGCAGCGCCAAGTCGAAGGCCTGCCTTGCGATTGAGCCACCTACACTCTCATCTGCTTCGAGAATCTTCGTCACAAGCGAATGATTCGCGTTCACCGAAACCTTGTACGTCTCAGGCATGGATCCGTAGATGTTCATCGGCCCACCGAGCCTGGCCATGTCCTTCATTCTGCGCATCCATTCTTCCATGGTGATGGTCACGGGCATCGCATCTTCAGCATGAGGCTCATCTTCCACGTGCATGGCGGGGTTACCAATTGCCTTGTCAAATACCTCTGTCAGTGTCTTCACCTGATCGTCCGTGAGTTTGTTCGTTGGAGCATCTTCCTTTACGATTAGCTTGTCAACCACATCGGCATCCACACGCTTGAAGGAAGTCTTATCAAGTTTTACTTCCAATTGCTGTATGAAGTGAGGATCGATTGGCGAATTCATCACCAGCACGTCATAGTTCTTCTTATTAGCTGACTGCACGTAGCTGTGCTGCCTTTCTGCATCCACTGTGTAGAGGTAAACGAGTCTTCCATCCTTGTCCGTCTGGAAGTCGCGAACCTTCGCGTTGTATTCTTCAAGCGTGAAAAATTCTCCCCCGGTGTTATTAAGGAGAATGAACTCTTTCGCCTTCTCATAGAATTTCTCATCTGATGCGGCGCCGTATTTCACGAACACGCCGATGTAATTCCACTTTCCTTCGTATGCCTTCCTGTCCTTTTTGAATATCTCGAGCAGTTTGTCTCCAACCTTCCTGGAGATGTAGCCGTTTATCTTCTTCACGTTGCTGTCAGCCTGCAGGAATGAGCGGCTTACATTGAGAGGAATGTCGGGCGAATCGATCACTCCGTGCAAAAGCATCAGGAAATCTGGAACGATGTCCTTTACC
>CBINHQ010000249.1:0-4340 GCA_966250475.1 uncultured Chitinophagaceae bacterium | reverse complement strand
TGTGGTGGTATACTTCCGCTTCACCGATCGTGATAAAAAAGTATCGCGCAAATTCAGCGCTTAGAATGGTGTCGTCTGACACTATCCGCATCCGCCCCGATGAAATTAATGTCTCCCGCGAGGAGAAACCCTCACACCCTGTAAGTCTAAAGAATATAGGTAGAGACGAATTCAGATTATATAGGATTGAGATGAAATAGAAAATTGTTGACCGATAACCGTTGACAAGCTTGCCCTGACGGAGGCCAGGGTTGGCCGTGGAGTCTGCGATGTCAGAGGTTAAGGATGAGAGTTGAGAGATGAGTGATGAGAGTCTTGAAGTTTAAAGGCCCTTCGAGGTTGCTCAGAGAATTAAGGCCGAAGTCCCTCATCTCTCATCCCTCATCTCTCATCCCTCATCTCTCATCCTGTCTTGCTAGAGGCGGTAAACGGTCTACTGTTCACTGTCAACCCTCCACACCTCGCTAACGATCTACTTCCTATATTTGTACTCTAACCAACAGTCCAATATGGCTAAACAATTTGAAGATTTTGATGCCAACCTGGCCGGTGAAGACGGGAAGTCGGACGAGACAAAGAGTAGCTGGTTCAGGCGAATCAAGAAAGGCATAAGCACAAAGACATCGGAGAAGAAGGAAGTCCCAGAAGGGCTATGGGTGAAATGTCCCGAATGTAATTATATCTGCACCATCACCGAATTAAGAGAACACCTCTTCGTCTGCCCGAAGTGTGATTACCACCACCGCATCAACAGCAGCGAATACTACGAAATCCTCTTCGACGATAACGAATACAAAGAACTCTTTGGAAACATTCTCTCCAAAGATTTTCTCGGCTTCACCGACCTCAAGCCTTACAAGAAACGCCTCGAAGAAACATGGGCGAAGACAGACCTTAAAGATTCCATGCGCGTGGGAGTGGGAAAGGTGAATGGCCAAGAGATCGTAATCGCCTGCATGGACTTCGAGTTCATCGGGGGCTCGCTTGGAAGTGTGATGGGAGAGAAATTCTCAAGAGCGGTTGATCACGCCATCGAGCACAAGCTCCCCTACATGGTCATCAGCAAGAGCGGTGGTGCAAGGATGATGGAAAGTGCATTCTCGCTGATGCAGCTAGCCAAGACCAGTGGTAAGCTATCGCAACTGAGTGATGCAGGTCTCCCCTACATATCACTGCTAACCGACCCAACCTTTGGCGGCATCTCTGCTTCATTCGGCATGCTTGGCGATTTGAACATTGCCGAACCCGGAGCGCTCATAGGTTTCGCTGGTCCTCGCGTGATCAAAGAAACCATCAAGAAGGATCTTCCCGAAGGATTCCAACGCAGTGAATTCCTGCTCGAGCACGGATTCCTCGACTTCATCGTACATCGCAAGGCATTGAAGGAACGGATAGCAGTTTTGCTGCAACTCTTCAAGAACTAACACAACGTGGCATCAACCGGGGCAGGATCAATTTTATAAAGAGGAAAACAGCAGGGAAAAATGGACATCAGGAACCGCTCGGCATACCACGATTATTTCATCGACGCTAAATACGAAGCTGGCATCGCCCTTCTCGGTACCGAGGTTAAGTCCATTCGCACAGGAAAAGTCAGCTTCGCCGACAGCTTCTGCATCATTCACAAAGGTGAGGTCTGGGTGAAATCACTCCACATCGCCCACTACTCGCATGGCAACATCCAGAATCATGATCCGGTGCGCGACAGGAAACTGCTTCTTCAAAAGAGAGAGATTCGCAAAATCGAATCTAAGCTGAAGGAAAAAGGCTATACCCTCATTCCACTTCGAATTTATCTCAACGACAAAGGTCTCATCAAGATGGAAATCGGGTTGGCAAAAGGAAAGAAGCTGCATGACAAACGGGAAACCCTGAGGAAAAAGGATGTGGATCGCGAAATAAAGCGCCATCTGAAGTAAATTACACCATCAGGCAATTTCAAGCATGATTTTTGACAACCCAATGCCGCGCTCAATAAAGCAAGTGTACAGATGAGAAAAACCATAGTACTGGCCATGATCCTGCTCAGCTTCCAGGTGAACTCGCAATCCGTCTTCGGATACTGGTACGGATTCGCCAATGTGAAGACAAGCAGCTCGGCCAACAACTACCTCATGGAACTGATACTGCAGCCGGAGAAGAATCATGTGAAGGGCGTGCTCAACTACTACTTCAAGAATACTTACAGAAGCGTCGACGTAAAAGGAAACTACAACCCAGGTACACGCGAGGTAAATCTCTACGATGTGCCCATCACCTACTTCGGTTCGATGACGAACATGGAGGTCGATTGCATCATGAACTTCAGGGCAACGCTGCGTGTTGCTCGCGCCGGTTCTAACCTCATCGGCACTTTCACCAGTCAGGAAGGTTATCAATATATGTGCGTTGACATCGGCTTCAACCTCGAATTAAACACCGATGCCAGCCAGCGCGATTCAGTATTAAAAGCCGTTCGCGAATACCGCGAGACCTTCCAGGTTTGGACACCCGGCGTTGCAGATACCCTCACTGCCGTTAACGTAGTGCAACGAAAGATTGTAAATTATGTGGTGGAGAATCAATACAAAGAAAGAGAGAACGTAATTGCAGCCGACCTCGAAGTTGAAGGCGATACGCTCAGGGTTGACTTCTACGACAATGGCGAGATTGATGGCGATTCGATCTCAGTTTTCTTCAACAACCAATTGCTCACCTCTAATCAGCGACTCAGCACGCGCGCCATTCACTTCGACCTCGCGCTCGACACAACGAAAGAAATTAATGAAATCAGCATGTTCGCCGATAACCTCGGCAGCATCCCGCCTAACACCGCCCTAATGATTGTAGATGATGGAAAAACAAGGCATGAGGTCAGGATTTCGAGTACGTTTACGAATAATGGGACGATTAGGATCAGGAGAAAACAAAACAATTAGCTAATTGGCTAATTAGCTAATTAATCAAAAAGTTGTGGTTGTTTACCGCTCGGATTTACCTCCCACTCCATCGTAATGCTCTTATTAAAATCAACCAGCTTATTACCCACAGCCTTCCAGCCCATCACATCGGCGACCTTGGCGAGTTTGAACTTCGCCTTCCTTACCTGCGAACCACGACCGGAGTGGACGGTTAGCAATGGTTCAGGGTCGGTGGTGACGGCCTCAACGTAGTTGCCAGCGCCTTCCTTAATGAACATGAATTTATTCCTGAGTGTGGTAGTCTCTACCTTGAATCGCTTGACATTGAACTGAAGTTGCTTCTTATCGAGGTAAACCGCAGTGATCACGGCCTCGGGATCGAATTTACCAATGTATATGATGTTCTCTGCATCGAAGCGCTGTGTTAGCTCCTGATCCGTTATTTCGTAATTGCCATCCCTGTACACCACGAGAATTTGATCTTCGGGTTCGAAGGTACCGAGTAAAGTTCCTTTCTCATCTCCGTTCAATCTACCGAACTTATCGTCGAACCAGAGTTTTCTTCCACTCAGCGTTGCCTTTCCTGCTTCCTTGAACTTAACGGATCGAATTGGATACTTAGTAACCTGATTGCCCGTGCTGTTTCTTCCCTTTATGGCCAGTTCCTCGAAGTAGAAATCGAATTCTTTGTTCCTTGCTGATGATCCAGGTGTAAGCAACACCTTCACCACTTCCGCTTCACCATTTGGGTTCACGCTCAGGTAATGCACCTTACTCTTTCCCGCTCCTTTGGTGAGGTCGTATTCCTTATCTCGCGTCACACCAGTCACGTTGAACCTCTTCGCATAGCTGATGCCGCTCTTCCCGTCGGTGTAGATCATGTTGTACGTCGTGCGCTCATCGTTCTTCATGAACACTGCAGCATGTAAGATGTCCTTTCCAATGAAGACTTTGTCGGTGACCTTCACCACCTTCATCACTCCATTCTTCGCGAATGCGATGATGTCGTCGAGATCGGAACACTCAAACAACAATTCATCCTTCTTCAATCCCGTTCCGATGAAGCCTTCCTGCCTGTTGACATAGAGTTTGGTATTCGCAATGGCAACCTGCTTTGCCTCGATCACTTCGAATTGTTTGATCTCGGTCTTTCTCTCGCGACCCTTTCCATATTTCTTCTGAAGATTCTCGAAGTAAGCCACGGCGAAATCAACAAGATTTTCGAGGTCGAATTTCACCTGCTTAATCTCTGCTTCCAGTCCCTTGATCTGCGCATTCAGTTCATCGATGTCGAGCCTGTAGATCCTTCGAACTGGTTTCTCCGTGAGTTTGAGAATATCCTCTCTCGTAATTGCCCGCTTCAATTTTTTCTTGAACGGAACGAAGGCCTTATCGATCGCATCGATTACTTTGTCCCAGGTCTCATGCTTCTTCTCGAGT
>CBINHQ010000248.1:0-4351 GCA_966250475.1 uncultured Chitinophagaceae bacterium | reverse complement strand
AGAGTAATCATCATACCCGATGGAATTCTTTATAATCTGAACTTCGATTTGCTGACGCCGCAAAGGCTTTCGAGTTTTGAAGGCTTTGCGACAGGAACGCTGTTGTCAGAATATTCATTCTCTTATCACTTCAGCTTATTTATGCTGGGTGAGAATATGAATCGGGGAAGTATTGAAGGGAACTATGTAGCATTCGCACCAGGATTTTCGGATGATGTGAAGCAGGAATATTTGTCCAGCGTGAAAGATTCCGTCAGCCTGGACTATGGATACCTGCGATTGTTACCACAGCCTGCAACGAATAAGCTGGCGAAGAAAATAAGAAAGAATTTAGGTGGAAACTTGTTTTTGGATCTTGCATCGACGAGAAACGCATTCCGGGAGAATGCGGGTGGGAACAAGATCATACACATAGGCACACATGCGGAGTTCAACAACATTATTCCTGGTCAGTCGGGGTTGATCTTTGCGAAGAGCAGCATGGATGGAAGTGGAAGGGCTCTCGATAGTAATTTCCTTTCGTTGCCCGATATATACAATTGCAATTTGCAGTCGAATCTCACGATACTCACGGCTTGTGAATCAGGAAGGCCAGGATATCAGGATGGAGAAGGGATGGTTTCGCTGGCGCATGCGTTTAACTATGCAGGCAGTGAACGAATCCTTATGGCATTGTGGAGAATTGATGAGCAATCGAGCGCGATGATCACCGAGAATTTCATTCAGTTACTAAAGGAAGGAATGCCAACAGATGAAGCATTGCGCAAAGCCAAGCTTCAGTATTTGCAGAATGCAGAAGGTAGAATGTTGGCGCCTGCCCATTGGGCTGGGTTGGTGATGATGGGTGAGCCGGTAGCCTTATCATTCAACCCGAAGAAAGATCTGCCTTACCTGCAGGTGAGTATTGCCACAAGTATTGGCGTTTCGGCATTGTTGATTGCGGTTTATTACAGGAGAAGCAGAAAGAAGAATTCAGAGTGAGGTGGAAGAATCTTCGTCACTGATGATGTGCTGCACTCGACTAAGATATGTCTGCTCGGGAATGAGTAACTTTAAAAGATGATGCAGGATACTTTCCCAATTACAAGAATTTATTCAGACGAAAATGGTGACTCGCATTTTGAAGACATCTCCATACCGTTGGAGGATGCGGGTACGATTGGCCGTTTGTCCTCGAAGCTTAATGCGAATGGAGTAATCTTCCGGGAGGTAGAGCCGGATTATGATTATGATTTTCACAATGCGCCTCAGCGGCAATACATCGTGTTGGTGGACGGAGGAATTGAGATTGAAACTTCATTGGGAGAGAAGCGGAAGTTTCAGGCGGGGGAGGTGATATTGGTGGAGGATACGACGGGTAAGGGACATCGGACGCGTAATTTGGAGAAGAGGAAGAGGAGGTCGGTGTTTATTACTATTTAAACTCTGCTGCGCTCGAAAAAATTTTAAACGCAATGGACGCAGAGTTTTTCGCAGAGTACGCATAGAGCACCCTTGTAAGCAGGAAGGTTAATATACAGGTGAAAGATTCCTCCGTGTCCTTTACGAAAAACTCGGCGTCCATTGCGTTCAACAAAAACCTCACCCAATCTTCTTCAACGCTGCCGTGTAAACCTTTCGAATACTATCCTTCTCCTCCGAACTAGCAAGCCTCTTTATCGCCGGCAATAGTTTGTCGTTTTGCTTTGATTCAAGTTTGAGTATTTCCCCCAATGCATAAGCCGCACTCCACCTTACCACAGTCCCTTCATCCTTCGCATTAATCAGAAGAAGGTCGATTGCCTTGTCGAGCTTCCGGCTGAAGATGTGCGCTGTGTTTCCAATCACCCTCGCCGACTCCCATCGCACACGAGGAGAAGGAGAGTTTAGAGATTCCACCACAAAGGAGAAGCCTTCCACGGTGGCCACTGCCGGATTTTTTTTGGTGGCTATTTCCATCGCTTCAATGCATGTGGCCTTCACAGGATCCTTGGCATCCCGGGCGAATTTTATCAATTCTCCAACCGAGATTTCCTTCCCAATCAATAAGCCTCCCAGAGTTTCTGTCCTTTGCTTCGACTTCAATTCTTTATCGCCGAAGATTTCTGCTATCGTCATTTAGCAAAGAAAGGGAAAAGCATTGGCTTACGACTGTTCGGTTTCCGGACCGGCAATTCATTACAGGATTTCTGCAATTCATCCGAACCTGGCTGCATTTCCGGTGAAGTTTCATTTCTTTACCGCCCAATTCCCAAACTTGTCAAGGCCAAAAGATAAACTATTCAGGACCTTCATTGTCCTCTTCCCTGTGTCGATCGCGATCTACATCAACGATGTATTTGTGAACCCGAACTTAGTATTGATAGGGAAGTTCATTGTAACTCTGATTTCGACCATCCTCATCTGCGAAGGAGCGAGAATACTGATCTATAATTCCAGGAAATGGTTTCCCCGCCAACGAATTCTATTCACCCTCTTGTCGGGATTGGCATTTACCACGATTGTGCTTACCGCAGGTGTCCTGATCAGACATTACCTGAGTAATGGCACTTGGGAAACGCTGGTAATGGTGGATTCACACTTCTTCATCAATGGCAATAAAGTGGTGATCGGGCTTCTTGGAAATTCATTTCTCACGGCAATCTTCATTTTCCCTTTTTTACTCGCGGGATTTGAAATTATCTACCATTCCTGGCTGGTGAACTCGGCGAAGCGCGAGAATGAAAAACTCGAAAAGGAAAAACTGCGGGCGGAGCTGCAACAATTAAAGGGAATCGTCAACCCACATTTCCTATTTAACAACCTTAACTCCCTGTCTTCGCTCATCGCAGAAAATCCAAAGCAGGCGCAAGACTTCCTCGATGAACTTACCAAGGTATTCAGATATCTACTCAGGAACAACGACACGGAACTGGTTACCCTTGCACAAGAGCTTCAGTTCATAGAATCCTACTACCATCTCCTGCAAACAAGGTATGGAAGAGCGGTGAACATGAAAATTGAAATCGATGAGAGTCAGCTATCGAAGCTCATTCCACCTTTAACGCTTCAGTTGTTGGTTGAAAACGCAGTGAAGCACAACACTATCAGCAAGACTTCTCCCCTTGAGATTGAAATAATCTCAGAAAAAATGGATCGTCTCCTTGTTCGAAACAACATTTCCTCAAAAGTGGGAAAGACCGAGTCAACCGGAATCGGTTTGCAGAATATCAACGCACGATACAAGATGATGGATCAACCTGGACCTGTCATCACCAAGGATGATCGCAGCTTTTCAGTCGAAATCCAACTGATTGAACCGACAATTATTCCGGAAAACTCGTAGGGAACAAGGCAAAATACCTTCGATTCGGTATTTCACATCGTCAGATTCTGAATATCTTTCACACAAAATCATCCCCGATGAAAAGTATTCATCTCCTTTTACTCGCCATTACCACCACCACAATTGCAAATTCCCAAAACACGCGAACAGTTTCCCGCTGTGTTATCGAGGATGGCGTATTGAAATCGATTAATGTTGAGTACAACACCGAAACAGGTTCACTTACTTATGTGAGAAATGGAAAAACAATCGATTTTGAAAAAATGGAGAACCAGAAGGATTATGCCCAAAAGAAACCATGGTATGTGAATAGCGAAAAGATCAGCTTTGGGAAAGACAAGTACACCAAGTACGGTCTGCCACGCATACTTGGCATCGGCGAAGTAACCAGAGCCGGATTATATGATGGAGTTGGAATCTATGTGGAAGCAAACAGCGATGAAACACCTCCAGTTCTGATTTACGTGCCTGTACGACAAGGTTGCGAATTTCAGCCCTACCTTCGAGAGACTCCTGAATGTGGAGAACTCACTATAACACCTTCCGTTAAATCTATCAAACTGGATACAGAAGTCACCTTTACCGCAACCGTGAAATCCAAGGAGGAAGATCTTCTTATTTACTGGGACATTTCGACCGGCGGAGATTTCGTTGGATCAGATGAAGGCAATAAGGTTACGATATACGCATACAAAGAAGAGGAATTATTACTGGAGGTTGTGGTAGAAGGAAATGACTGCAAATCTACCAAGAGCATAGTTTTAGCTGTAAAGAAATGACCATTGCGAATCAGCCCTATCTACCCGTAATTGCATTAATACTTGCTTGCGCTACCCGGCCGCTCGAATCTTCCCGTCTTCTCTCTTAGCCTGATTCGAAAAAATATCCCTTCAATCTCTGCTACATCTGAAGAAGTGAACGGATATTCCGGATTCACATGCATGGTCTGGCTGGTCATATGAGGTGCGATGCGATTATTGAGGTGATGCAATGCTTCCTGCATTTCCTTCTTATCCTTGATTTCTTCAAACTCTCCCCAACATATTA
>CBINHQ010000247.1:0-4354 GCA_966250475.1 uncultured Chitinophagaceae bacterium | reverse complement strand
CCTCAAGTTTGTAATGTATGTTCGTGAAATCATCCTGTCCGTCATTGTCGGGCGAGACTACTCGCGGATTGACTTCGATTTCGCCTACAATTGGTTCAATGTTCATTAACTGCGAATTCTTGTAACCCGGAGTGCCGTAGCCTGCCGTGGAAGCAGCGCTGTGCCAGTTTTTATTATCCTGCGTTGGCGACATTGGATTCACTCTTTCCAGAGAAATGCCTTCCGTTTCTGTGATTAAGGCAAAATGCCATTTATCATCATAGGCCAGTTCATCCACAATTTCTCCCTGACTATTGAGGATCACAACCACGCCTTCTGAATCGGGATACGAAGGCATGGATGAAATCCTGACCAGAGTCGAAGGTTCACCAAGCAAATAAAATTGCCCGAGACGATCAGGATCAATTGAGATCAAGCGGTACTCGCCTGGAAAAATATAATCAGGTTCTGCAACCAACTGCTGAATGGAGCCAATCATCCCACTACTATTCCTGTTTGCGATTGATATGCTTGAAGCATCGATGATCTTCGATGAGACATTGAGTATTTCAACGTAATCATCACATCCCGGAGGAGGATTGAACAAGACTTCGTTGATGACGACATCACCTGGCAGTGGTTCTACACCAATGCCCACTCTTGTTTCGAGCATCGTTGCCACATTTCCGCTGCAATCTGTCAAACCTCTCGCCTCCATCTTGTAAATCTCTCCCTCCTGCATGGGCTGGGCGAGTTCGATTGTGATCCTGTCGAACAGTGATTCAGTCAATGCTACTGAAACAATGGACATGCCCTGGATGGAAAACTTCTGCGGATCAGCAGATGAAAGGCTGTCGAGAGTCTCGTCTGTCACCAACACAATCTTTGTCGGCGAGGCAGCGTAAGCTCGCAGAATGGCGGGCGGATCCGCATCGGGATTAACTGCATTCACAGAGTTCTCCCTACCCGGTGTACCGCCATTGCTGTTTACACTAGCCTTCCAGTTTTGCAATCCTGTGCATGGCGCACGGGGGTCTATCATCTCGAGACTCCAGCCGCCCTGGCGTTTGATCTCATTGCCATACCAATCCGCGGAATACCTGACTGCATGCATTACCATGCCTGTTTCTGTTATCAGTGTTATCGCTTCCCCCGAGTTGTCGAGGGAAGGAAAACTGGTAACAGAGATGGTGGTGCCGAACTGGGACAATTGCGCAACTGCACTGCCAGTGCAGATCACTACCATGCTATCGGACTCCAGGACGAACGCACCAATCGGTCCGCTCTGACCCGAAGCGTCACAGATACGCCATCCCTGCAGATTCACAGGAGATCCACTCATATTCCGCAACTCGATCCACTCATTGTTAGGCAGTCCGACTTGCGGTGTGGGATCAGCCATTATCTCATGTATCACCACATCGTACCTCGACTGTGCATTTGAATTGCAGAATGAGAGGATGAGAAATATGATTACCGCCAGTTTCATCAGGAGGCAAGGTAGTTCGGTGGCAAAGCGAAGCAAGGTGAAAAACCACGCGTGTTATTTGGATTAAAAACGGCGGCAGCCTATTTTTGCCCGCACCATGGTGATGAAAAAACAAAACAAGCGCGTCAAAAAACATTTCCTCCGGGAGGGTTAAGATGTGTTTGTCTTGTAAGCATATTGGGCCTTCCTGAACGGAGGGCTTTTTTTGTATTTAAACTAATAACACAAAAATGAAGATCGCTGTAGTTGGCGCCACAGGTTTGGTTGGAAGCAAAATGCTCCAGGTATTGGCAGAAAGAAATTTTCCCGTAACAGAACTCGTTCCCGTTGCCTCCGAAAAATCCGTCGGTAAGGAAGTTCAGTTCAAGGGAAAGAATTATCGCATCGTAAACATGCAAGCAGCCATCGACCTGAAGCCTGCCATTGCGATCTTTTCAGCAGGAGGAAGCGCCTCCCTGGAATGGGCGCCGAAATTTGCTGAAGCCGGAATCCCGGTGATCGACAACTCCTCCGCATGGCGCATGGATCCCACAAAGCCACTCGTGGTTCCCGAGATCAATGCCGATGTACTCACGCGTGGAAGTAAGATCATCGCTAACCCCAATTGCTCCACAATTCAAATGGTAGTAGCACTAAATCCACTTCATCGCAAATATGGCATTCGCAGGATTGTGGTGAGTACATACCAGAGCGTAACCGGCACAGGAGTGAAAGCCGTGACACAGCTCACCAACGAACGCCAGGGCATTGCAGGCGAACGTGCATACAAGTACCCAATCGACCTCAACGTTATTCCGCAGATCGATGTGTTCATGGAGAACGGTTACACCAAGGAAGAAATGAAGATGGTGAACGAAACAAGAAAAATTCTTCGTGACGAAAGCATCAAGGTTACATCAACTACAGTGCGAATTCCCGTTATTGGCGGACACAGCGAATCGGTGAACGTGGAGTTTAAAAATGAATATGATCTCGCGGAAGTTCGCTCACTTTTAGAATCGGCTCCAGGCATTACAGTAGTGGACGATCCCGTAAACCAGGTTTATCCCATGCCAATGGACGCTCACGAAAAGGATGACGTCTTCGTCGGCCGTCTCAGGCGCGATGAATCACAGGAACGCACGCTCAACCTCTGGATCGTTTCAGATAACCTGCGCAAGGGCGCGGCAACGAATGCGGTGCAGATTGCGGAGTACCTTTTGGCTAATGAGCTAATTAGCTAATTTGAAAATTGGTTAATTTGAAAATTTGAAAATGGGGATTATAAGGGGATAGAAGCGGATTAGACTAATTCGATTTCGAAGTTGACGAGGTCTTTAAATTGCTGAACACGTCTGTCGATATCATCGCGCGTGATTTCCTTCAGTCTTGTCGGACCAAACTTCTCTAC
Source organism: uncultured Chitinophagaceae bacterium (assembly GCA_966250475.1). GTDB lineage: Bacteria > Bacteroidota > Bacteroidia > Chitinophagales > Chitinophagaceae > CBINHQ01. The sequence continues at coordinate 1,496 of CBINHQ010000247.1, read as the reverse complement.
GCAGAAGCTGGCCATCGCTGAGCCAACGATGATGGCGCGCTTCATGTTGTCGAATGAAATATCGCCAGTCTTCGCAAGGTGACCCATGAATCCTCCGGCGAAAGTATCGCCAGCGCCGGTAGGATCGAATACATCCTCGAGCGGCAAGGCAGGAGCGAAGAACACCATGTCTCCATGAAAAAGCAATGCGCCATGCTCACCTTTCTTAATCACGAGGAACTTCGGACCCATATTGAGAATGGTCTTTGCAGCCTTCACGAGAGAGAATTGTCCGGTAAGTTGCCTCGCTTCTGCATCATTTACCATCAGCAGATCAACTTTCTTCAACACAGCCTCGAGGTCGCTCATCGCCGTTTCCATCCAGAAATTCATTGTATCCATCGCGATCAGCCTCGGGCGCTTGCTTAGTTGATTGATGACGCTCATCTGCACGGCAGGAACAAGATTGCCAAGCATCAGGAACTCGGCGCCGTGGTATGCATCGGGAATTTTTGGGTTGAAGTCGGCCAGCACATTCAGGTCGGTGACGAGCGTGTCGCGGCTGTTCATGTCTTCATGGTAGCGTCCGCTCCAGAAGAATGACTTCTTGCCGGAAACGATCTCGACGCCTTCAAGCGCCACTCCTCTTTTCTTCAACTCGTCCATTTCTTCTGCCGGAAAGTCAAATCCAACAATTGAGACCTGCTGCACAGGCTTAATGAAATTAGAGGCCGCATAAGCGACGTAGGTGGCAGATCCGCCAATTATTTTATCCGTTTTTCCAAAGGGAGTCTCGATGGCATCGAAGGCCATGGTTCCGACAGCGATTAATGACATAGTGCGGTGTGAATTAATTTGGCGGCAAACCTAGTAAATTCTAATTAGCTAATTGGCTAATTAAGCAATTAGTTAATTGGCCGCTTCCGACTACCCTTCAGTGGCCCCGAAATCATTATCTTTGGATAATGGCAAAGGCAATGAGGAAAAAGGCTTCAAAAAAGGAGTTGATCGTTCAGAAAGCGGCCTCTATGTTCAGGGAGAAGGGCTTTCCGGCAACCTCCATGCGCGATCTTGCCGAGAGCGTCGGCATAGAAGCGGCCAGCCTTTACAATCACATCCAGTCGAAGTCGGACATACTGCAACACATCATCTTTCACATGTCCGATAGTTGCAATATCCATCTCGCGGAACTCGACAGGTCGGGCGCTACCAGCCTGGAGAAAATTGAATCGCTGATACGTTTTCACATCAGGATGATGCTTGAGCAATTTGAAGAGTATCATGTGATGATCAATGAATGGATTCACCTGGAGGAGCAATACCTCGAAGACTTCATCCTTCAACGCAGAAACTATGTGCAACGCCTCGAGTCCATCATCAAAGAAGGAATCGATGCGGGCGAGATCAAACCCATTCTGCCGTATGTGGCTGTCCTCACTATCCTTTCAGCCGTTCGCGGACTCGAATTCTGGCACCGCAGCAGGAAGAACTATTCTCCTGAGGAATTGGAAGAGAAT
>CBINHQ010000246.1:0-4361 GCA_966250475.1 uncultured Chitinophagaceae bacterium | reverse complement strand
AAGAATTACACAAACCGATCATTTGATTTCAAAGAGCGGATTGTAGGGATTTGCGGTAATAACGGCGTGGGAAAGACGAATCTCCTCGATGCTATCTACTACCTCTGTTTCACGAAGAGCTATTTCGGTCGGACGGATGCGAACAACGTGCAGCAGGGAAGAAACGGTTTCAGGCTGGAGGGTGAGTTTGAACTGAACGGGAAGAAGGAAAAAACGGTCTGCGTGCTACGGGAGACGGGACGAAAGGAGTTTACGGTGAATGATCAGTCATATGATAAATTTTCGCGCCATATCGGTCGGTATCCCTGCGTGATCATTGCTCCGGATGATGCCACGCTGATTACCGGAGGTAGCGAGGAACGGCGAAAGTTTATCGATTCGTTGCTCTCCCAACTCGATCCTGAATACCTGCAGTTGCTCATTTCCTACATGAAGGTGGTGCAGCAGCGAAATTCATTCCTGCGTAATTATCTCGAAACGGGAGGACGTTCATCACACAATGATTTATCGCTGCTAGATGTTTTTGATGAGCAACTGATAAAACCTGGAGAATACATTTTCAACAAGCGAAAGGAGTTCATGGTTTCCTTTCTTCCGCAGGTGAAGCATTTGTATTCGCAAATCGCAATGGCGCAAGAAGATCTGACGCTGCTTTACGAAAGCCAATTGCTCGGTTCTGGTTTTGGTGATTTGTTGCAATCGGTTCGGCAGAAGGATTTGTACGCAGGAAGAACCACAGCGGGAATTCATCGGGATGATTTAGAACTCTCTCTTGCGGGCCAGCCGTTCCGCAGTATCGCTTCGCAGGGACAGCGTAAGAGCCTGTTGTTTGCATTGAAGATAGCTGAACTGGAAGTGTTGACCCGGGAGAAAGGCTTCCCTCCTCTCCTGCTGCTCGATGATGTGTTTGAGAAACTTGATGAAAACAGAATTGGAAATCTGTTGAAGTATGTATGCCAGGAGAATGAAGGACAGGTGTTCATTACGGATACGAATGAGCAGCGGCTCAAGGAACATCTGGAGGAGATTGGGCAGCCGTTTCAGATGGTTGAGTTGTGAGATGAGAGTCTTCAAGTCCTGGACCATCGTACGCAGATTTATTATGATTGCTTATGATTTGTTATGATAAAGTCCGTGTTCATCAGTGTCATCCGTGGCCAAAAAAAATCCGTGTACATCCGTTCAATCCGTCTAAATCCGTGTCCAAAAATTCCTCTGTAGCCACGACCATGGTACGCAGATTTATTATGGTGAATTTTGATCAGTTATGATCGATCATAACTGATCATAGGCAATCATATCAAATCCGCGTACAATGGTCCGGAGCAGGAAGTATCTCATCCCTGACCTCCGTCAGGGCAGGCCCCATAACTCCTATCTCATAACTTCCCTCTCAATTCCCAATTCCTAGCTACCTTCGCCCCATGGGCGAATTTTCAATCGGTGAGGCCATCCAGGAATTTCTGAATCGCAGCCGGATAAAGGGCGACATCCAGGCCATGCAGATCGAATCTGCCTGGGAAGCCATCATGGGAAAGACCATCGCCCGCTACACCGACAAAATCAAAATCATCGGTGATAAACTCATCATCACCACTTCCGTTGCTCCGCTCAAACACGAACTCATTTATCAGCGTGAAAAAATAAAGCAACGAGTCAACGAATCCCTTGGAAAGAAAGTAATCTCTGAAGTTGTCATTAACTAATTAGCTAATTAGTTAATTAGCTAATTAATTAGTTAATTTAACTCTCGGATCCACTACCCCGTACAGAATGTCTGCGAGGATGTTAATCAGTATAAAAAATGCGGCGGAGATCAATACCGAGCCCATTACTACCGGGTAGTCGAGTTTCTCGAGTGCATCTACAGTAACTTTTCCCAAGCCTTGCCATCCAAAGATGTATTCTACGAAGAATGCACCCGCGAGTAGTTCTGCAAACCATCCTGTGATGGCAGTGATCACGGGGTTCAATGCATTTCGCAAACCATGCTTCCAGATTACCTTCTTCTTCGAAAGTCCTTTAGCGTAAGCTGTGCGGATGTAATCCTGATCCAGCACGTCTAGCATGGCGCTCCTGGTAAGTTGTGTAATGATCGATAGCGGACGAATGCCCAGCGTTACGGCAGGGAGAATGAGATTCTGCATGCTGAGTTTTCTAGCGCCTGTTTCCGCATCGATATCGAACCAGCTACCTGAAATATGCAGTCCCGTCCAGTCGCTAAGCACGAACCCGAATATGTACGCGATGATAATTCCCATGAAGAATGAAGGTGCGGAGATGCCCGCCACGCTTGAGAAGATTGCCGTGGTATCGAACCACGTGTTTTGTCGAACCGCAGCCAGCACGCCTAGTGGAATGCCGATGATCACAGCAATGAACATCGCCGCTATTGCCAGGATGAGTGTTCCCGGCAATGCCTGCATGAGAATGCTCCACACATCACGCTTGCTCTGGTATGAAGTGCGCAGGTACGGAACCTTTAATCCTACCTTCGTTTCTCCTCCAACGAAAACTCCATTCAGTTCTTTCTTGCTAATGTCTTCGCTGCTGTGAATGCAGATTGGCGAAACATCATTCAGGTAATGCAAAAACTGTCTGAATTTTGGAATGGGTTTTCCAACTTCATCAATCAGGTAGAGTTCTTTGCGAATGTTGGCCTGCGTGGTAGAGTCGCCGGTCTGACCCATCACGAGCCTGGAAGGATCTCCAAAACCCTGGAACAGGAAGAAGACCAGCATCACCACGCCCAGGAGGACGAGTATGCCGTAGATGGATCGTTTGAGAATGTACCTCGCCACTACTTAATCTTGGGTGTTATTGGCTCTTCAAGAGTTCGCTCGGGTGTGGTGGTATCTACTGGTGGGGTGGTATCAGTTGGCACAACCACACTGCGGATCATCGCGGCGGCTTTCTCTGACCTGCGGTGGCTCCACTTACCCAACACAGTACCTTTTTCGAGAAGGTAGATAGTTGGATTAGCCCGTGCAGCAGTGCGTATCGCGGTGAAGTCGCACTTCATGATCGGAATATTATTCATCGATGTGCCGGCAAAATATTTCGAAGCCTCATCTAGTTTATTTGTGACGGCATATACTGGAATGCTCTTCTCCATTGCTTCCGCATACACTTTCGAGATATCATCCTGCCAGGCCTTGGCGGGCTGTGAAAAATCGTACCAGAATATCAGGATGCTGTAGGGCTGCGAGAGTATGCTTGCCGTGGAATCGATATCGGTGATGCCGGAAAGAGAAAAGCTCTTGATTGGCGGTTCTGCATTTCCCTTGCGAATGAGTTTGTCGCTGCGACGTATGAATTTATATTGATCCAAATCGGCCGGGAGTTCGGTTGGAGTGAATTCAAATTCCTTTCCGTTGCGTTCATACACGAATACAATTGCGAAACTGTCGGACACCGCACCTTCTGGTATCTGCATCTTTTGTGGAATATTATTGCCCTTCTTGAAGGGAAGGCAATCAGTCAACGGAAGGAAGCTCAATGTGTACCACTGAATGCCGAAGCTGAAAGCGATTGTAAGCATCATCGCGATGGCATTGGTGGATCGGCTGAATATCGGTCGTATGAGTTTCTGCTTCCAGAATAATAATCCTATGAGTATGGTTAGCAGAATGTCTTTCAGGAATGATTGAAGTGGTGTGATGGGAATGCAATCACCAAAGCATCCGCAATTCTTGAACTTGCCTGAGAGATAAGCATAACCTGTAAGGAAGGTGAAGAAGAGTATGAGTAATAACAAAAGCCAGATGAAGATCTTCATCTGCCAGCCAAGCAACAATGCCACACCGGCAATGATCTCGAAGGCGATGACGAGAATGGACAACCAGAGAGTGTGATGGTTGAACTGGCTCATTCCCCAGATCTCGAAAAATTCCTGCATCTTGTAGCTGAGGCCGAGCGGATCATTGGCTTTTACAAGTCCGGAGAAGATAAAGAGAACTCCAACGAAGATCCTGATGATAGTGATGGCTGTCTTCATATCTGATAATTAATCCTGGTTCATGAGTACGAGCGCGAATACAGAATAATTGATGATATCGTAGTAATTCGCGTCAATTCCTTCGCTTATGATTGTCTTTCCCTCATTGGAAAGAATCTGCCTGATGCGTTGCAGCTTCATGAGAATGAGATCGACAAAGCTCTCCTGGCTCATGCTTCTCCATGCTTCTCCATAATCATGATTCTTTTCCTCCATCAGTTTCTTTGCGGCAGCAATATAGTGATCGTACATGGAGGTTACTTTGTCCACCTCAAGGTCTTCGGGAAGCGTTTCATGGTGTTCGAACTGTATCAACCCGATTACGGCGTAGTTCAAAATCCCTCGGAATTCTGCGGCAATGTCG
>CBINHQ010000245.1:0-4370 GCA_966250475.1 uncultured Chitinophagaceae bacterium | reverse complement strand
TTTTCATCAAAAATGATCTGTGGCCCCATTTGTTAAAACGTTTTAAGAAATTTCGGCTACATCAGGGATTTCCCCGCGAAGGACACAAAGACGCGGAGGACCTTTCGCCCAATTTGCTAATTACCTAATTTACTAATTAACTAATTCACCTCAACCCTCAGCCGTTTGTACGCTTTCACCCTTTCATTTCCATCCATTTTATTTATTTTGTCAGCTAAACTGCGATTATGAAAAGATTTTCACTTGCGATATTGCTTCTCTCTACATCAATGTTGTCGATGGCGCAGAACGGAGGAAGAATGGATTTCGAGACCTACGACCCGCCATCCTCCCTCGTGGTGGAAGAACATAATGTACAAAGCGCGAAGTTTCCCTTCATCGATGTACACAGTCACCAGTTCAGAATGCCGGAAATGGATCTAAGCACATTGATTGGAGAGATGGATAAGCTGAATATGAAGGTGATGGTCAACCTCAGTGGACAAAGCGGGGAGAACATCTTGAAATCAGTGGCCAACATTAAGAAGAACCAACCCGGTCGCTTTATTGTTTTTGCCAATGTTGATTTCAAAGGCGTGGGGGAGAAAGGATGGGGTGAAATGGCCGCGCACATACTCGAGCAGGACGTGAAGAACGGAGCAAACGGACTTAAGATTTACAAGAGCCTTGGCTTCTCGGTAAAAGACGTCGATGGCAATCGCGTGAAGATTGACGATCCCAGGCTCGCACCAATCTGGAAGAAGGCCGGTGAGTTGAAGATCCCCGTTCTGATTCATACTGCAGACCCCAAACAATTCTGGGAGCCGATGGATGAAAACAATGAACGCTGGCTCGAATTGACTACTCATCCCAACCGCAAGAGGGGAGCCGACAATCCCGCTCCCTGGGACAGCCTGATCGCAGAGCAGCATCGCCTTTTTCGTGCACACCCGAAGACAACTTTTATAGCCGCACACTTCGGCTGGTTTGCTAATGACCTGAAGAAACTCGGAACACTACTCGATGAGATGCCCAACGTGATGATCGAATTCGGAGCGGTGATCGCAGAGTTAGGAAGACAACCTCGCGCGGCGAAGGAGTTCTTCATTAAATACCAGGATCGCATCCTTTTCGGAAAGGATAGCTGGGTGCCTTCGGAATACGCAACTTATTTCAGAGTACTCGAAACGGAAGACGAATACTTTCCTTATCACAAGAAGTATCATGCATTCTGGAGAATGTATGGAATGGGATTGCCCGATAGCGTTCTCAAGAAGATCTATTACAAGAATGCGTTGAGAGTGATCCCTAACATCGATAAGACTCTTTTCCCTGATTGATTATGTCGCCACAACAACAACTCCGGTACCAGCTTGAACGATTCGTAAAGTTCAACGATGAAGATTGGGAACTGCTCACGCCTCACCTCGTTGAGCGGAACCTCGAGAAGGATGAGTATTTCGCGAGGGAAGGAAAGACAGCGAAGGATATTGCGTTCGTAATTCAAGGCGACCTGCGACAATTCTATACTCAGGATGGTGAAGAGAAGACGACTTATTTCTATTTCGAGAATCACCTCATGAGTTCCTACTTCAGTTGCATTACAGGCAAGCCATCGGAACTAACGATCCAGGCATTGACCGATTGCAGGCTGATTACTTTCCCGTACGAGGTCTTGCGCCGGTTATTCGAGAAGAGCCATGCCTGGGAACGATTCGGAAGGCTGATAGCAGAATACATTGCGATCGGACTCGAGGAGAGAATGGTGGGACTGCTTACACTGAGTCCCGAGGAGAGATACCTTCAACTTCTTCATGGCAACAAGAAGAAGATTCTCGAGAGAATTCCCCAGCAGTACATTGCGAACTACCTCGGCATTACGCCTGTCAGTCTGAGCAGGATCAGGAAGCGTGTGTCCGACAGGTAAGAATCCTCTACCAATTATTAATTATCTTTTGTTAACGCGAATGAGATTGCGGGAGGGCAATTTTGCATGCAAATAACAACCACATGAAAAATTTACTCAGGCTTGAAGAACTCGCACAACTGGCATTAGGAATTGCTGCGCTTGCATACTTACCATTTGAATTCTCCTGGTGGATTTGGGTATTGCTCTTTCTATCGCCGGATATTTCCATGATAGGATACATCATCAACACCCGCATTGGCGCAGTCACCTATAATATTTTTCATCATAAGGCCACGGCCATTGCAATCGGCCTTGCGGGATACTTAATGGGGGATGAGCTGTTGATGTTTGCAGGGTCGCTTCTCTTCGCACATTCTTCATTCGATAGGTTACTGGGATATGGATTGAAGTATGGAGATCATTTTAAACATACGCATCTCTCCAATTAACTAATTGGCTAATTAGTTAATTAGTTAATTGAAGGTTACATCTTTCGCAGGTACATGTTCGCCAGCCTTAGCGTAGACTACCCGCACTTTCGCGCTCTTGGTGTCGGAAGAGCTCAATGAAAGCCGGTGGCGGTTGAGACCGGCGGTGATGATGAGTACTGCAGTGTTGGGGGGAATGCTTCCGAGGTTTTCGGCAATCATTTCTACTTCGTGGAAAGGACGGTTCTCATCCACCACTACATAGGTTGTGAGCGGCTCCAGTCCGAGGCGTTGGTTGGAAAGTACGACCCGGTTGTTGACCTTCACAGTAATCGTGTCTCCATCGATCTCGGCGTTATCGTAGAAGTCGAGGCGAATGGTGCCGGTGTCCACGAGTATCTCGGGTATTTCTTTGAAGGCTGATTCTTTGATTCTCGTCAGCATGATGGTACCGCCGCTGCAACTTGCATCGGTGTGTTGCACGTGTCCGTCCCATTTTCCAGAAAGCGTTTCCACGTTGCCGTTGCTGCTGTAAGAAAGTGTGAAGGCTTTCACACAGATCACGCATCGATAGGGGATGTGATAAGTAGTGACGATTCCTTCCTGAACGAAGAGTTGTTTATCGGAAGCGTTGTAATTGCCAGTGAAGGTCTTCTTAACGTAGTTGTTGATGTCCTGATAGTGATAGGAATCGCCGGTTGCTTGTCCGTCCTTCATGTTTATCTGCAACTCGATGTGATTCTCGGGAAAGCAACCCTGCATGCTTAATGTGCCTTTCCAGAATCCGCTGAGGTTCTGGGAATAGAGAAGATTTCCAGTGCAAGTGAGGAGGGCTATCGCTACGAACGCTTTCACTAATAAAAGTTAAGGAAGATTATTGGGGGAGAAATGTTAAATGTGATGAGGGATGAGAGATGAGGGATGAGGGATGAGGGATGAGGGTCCTCTCTCCTAAGACAATTTGAAGTATCGAAGAGACTTGCCCTTGAAGTCTCTCATCTCTCATCTCTCATCCCTCATCATTTCCATCACTCCGAACTGAAAGCTCCTCAACAATCAACTTCCTTCCCTTTTCCCTACCTTTGCACCCACTATGACTCAGGAAAAATTACAAGATATGCGGTCCCGCATCGCCGGGATAAGGAGGTTTCTTTGACGTCGATAACCGACAACAAAAGATAGCCGAGGAAAAGCAGCGCACCCTAAGTCCGGGCTTTTGGGACGACAACAAACGAGCCACGGAGATTTTAAAAAACATTAAGCTTAACGAGTATTGGGTAGACCTCTTCAACAAGGTCAATGCCGCCGTGGAGGACTTTGCCGTGTTGTTCGAATTCTGGAAGAGCGGCGACGCCACCGAGGAGGAGACTAAGGAAGCCTTTGAAAAGGCGCAGGAACTCATCGAGGAGGCGGAGTTTAAGGCTACGCTAAACGAGCCGGAAGACGAGCTGCCAGCCGTGTTGCAGATCAACGCTGGAGCTGGAGGTACAGAAAGCCAGGACTGGGCCGAAATGCTCGCGCGCATGTATCGAATGTATGGTGAGAAGCAGGGATGGAAGGTCACCGAACTCGACTGGCAATGGGGCGATGGTGCGGGCATCAAGACTTGCACGCTTCAGTTCGACGGTCCATTCGCTTACGGGTTTCTGAAATCGGAAAGCGGCGTGCACAGGCTCGTACGCATTTCACCATTCGACAGCAATGCGAGAAGACATACTTCATTTGTATCAGTGTTCGTGTACCCGCTGGTGGATGATACCATCAACATCGAGATAAAAGATTCGGATGTGAAGATGGAGACTTCACGAAGCGGAGGTGCAGGAGGACAGAATGTGAACAAGGTTGAAACGAAGGTGCAGCTCACGCACATCCCGACGGGAATCGTGGTCGTTTGTCAGCAGGACAGGAGCCAGCTCGGCAATCGTGAACTTGCGATGCAGATGCTGAAGAGCCGACTGTATGAAGAAGAATTGAGAAAGAGACAGGCAATCAAAGACGCGACGAATTCGAAGAAGAAAAAGATAGAGTGGGGGAGCCAGATCAGGTCTTATGTC
>CBINHQ010000244.1:0-4372 GCA_966250475.1 uncultured Chitinophagaceae bacterium | reverse complement strand
CCAGTCCCGCCAGGGACGGCATATTGGTAGAAAGATCGATGAGTTGAAGGCTCCAATCCCGCCAGGGACGCTTATGATAGACGCAGATATGATCTTTGAAAATCAGGGTCGATCATAAAAAATCATAAGCAATCATAATAAATCTGCGTACTATGGTTCGGAAACTGAAGATCCTTAAAATTGCGAAAAGCCTTAAATCAAAGGCCCTCATTCCCGATTTCCATCGGGGCAGGCTTCTCATCCCTCATCTCTCATCTCTTCCTCCAATCTAAATACTCGCCAAAATATAATACATCATCATCAAACACGCCACTATCTTAAAAAACGATCCAATCAAAAATCCCGCGAACGATCCCAACGCTGCACGAAACGATTGATTCGAATCCTTTCCCGCTATCATTTCTCCCACAAACGCTCCCAGGAACGGACCGATGATCATCCCCATCGGGCCAAGCCAAAATCCTGCAATGAAACCAATCGTGCACCCCCAGACTCCATACTTCGATCCGCCAAACCGCCTCGTAAACCAAATCGGCACCAGGAAGTCCAACACCAGCGTCACCAACACCACACCCGCCCAAATCAGCAAAAATTTAGTGGAGTAGGGAGGATCATCCCGCAATTGCTGTAGCAACAATCCCACATACGCAATCGGTGGCCCCGGCAACACGGGGAGAATGCTTCCGAGTACCCCTACGAGAGCGAGAATTACGCCCACGATGATCCATAAATATTCCATAATTAGCAAATTAGCTAATTAGCTAATTAATAATTGAGAGAACCTGCCATTTTTTCATACCCTTCCCCAACGGCATAATGATTGTCATGCATTTATAGCTTTCAAAATTGTGCAAAACCAGAAAATAAAAGATATGGCAAAGATAATCGGAATAGACCTCGGCACGACGAATAGCTGCGTGTCAGTAATGGAAGGCAGCGAACCGGTGGTAATCGCCAACGAAGAAGGGCGCAGGACTACCCCCTCCGTCGTGGCCTTTTTGAAAAATGGTGAACGCAAAGTGGGTGATCCTGCCAAGAGGCAGGCGATCACAAACCCGCAAAACACCATTACCTCCGTAAAACGCTTCATGGGTCGCCGCTACGACGAGGTGACCGAAGAAATCAGCCACTGGAGCTATAAGGTGGCAAAGGGTGACAATAATACCGTTCGAATTGACATAGATGGCAGGCTGTACACGCCCCAGGAAATTAGCGCGATGGTATTGCAGAAGATGAAAAAAATCGCGGAAGATTACCTCGGCCACGAGGTGAAGGAAGCCGTGGTTACCGTTCCTGCATACTTCAACGACGCACAGCGCCAGGCGACCAAGGAAGCTGGTGAAATCGCAGGCCTGACCGTTCGCAGAATCGTGAACGAACCAACAGCCGCAGCGCTTGCGTATGGTCTCGACAAAGGCAAACACGACCAAAAAATCGCCGTATTCGACCTTGGCGGCGGCACCTTCGATATTTCCATTCTCGAGCTGGGTGACGGAGTGTTCGAGGTTAAGTCCACCAACGGTGATACCCACCTCGGTGGCGACGACTTCGACAAAGTGATCATGGACTGGCTCGCGGAAGAATTCAAGCAGCAAGAAGGCATCGACCTGAGAAAGGATCCTATGGCACTTCAGCGTTTGAAAGAATCATCAGAAAAAGCAAAGGTGGAACTCTCTTCATCAAGCGAAACAGAGATCAACCTTCCCTATATCACCGCAGTGGATGGTGTTCCCAAGCACCTTGTGATGAAACTCACCCGTGCGAAGTTCGAGCAGCTTGCGGATAATTTGTTCAGCCGCTGCCTCAAGCCCTGCGAGCAGGCGCTCAAGGATGCCGGCATGACCGTAAGCCAGATCGACGAAGTTATCCTCGTCGGCGGTAGTACCAGGATTCCAAAAGTGCAGGAAATCGTAGAGAAATTCTTCGGCAAGAAACCCAACCGCGGTGTGAATCCCGACGAAGTTGTTGCGATTGGTGCAGCTATCCAGGGCGCAGTTCTCACAGGTGAAGTGAAAGACGTACTGCTCCTCGACGTGACTCCGCTTTCCCTCGGTATCGAGACGATGGGAGGTGTGATGACCACGCTCATCCCAAGCAACACAACCATCCCGACGAAGAAATCGGAAGTGTTCTCTACAGCCAGCGATAATCAGCCGGGCGTGCAGATACACGTGCTCCAGGGCGAGCGCCCAATGTCGAAAGACAATAAGAGCCTCGGTATCTTCAACCTCGATGGCATTCCGCCGGCACCGCGTGGTGTTCCGCAGATCGAAGTGACATTCGACATCGACGCGAACGGAATTTTGCACGTAACCGCAAAGGATAAAGGAACAGGTAAGGAACAGAAGATTCACATCGAAGCAGGAAGCGGTCTCAGCAAGGAAGAAGTTGAAAAGATGAAGGCTGAAGCAAAGGCCAACGAAGCTGCCGACAAGGCCGAACGCGAAAAGGTTGACAAACTCAACACCGCAGACAGCCTCGTGTTCCAGACCGAAAAGCAATTGAAAGAATATGGCGATAAGATCCCTGCCGATAAGAAAGGAGCGATCGAAACCGCTATGAATAAATTGAAGGAAGCGCATAAATCGCAGGACCTCGCAGCAGTGGATGCCTCAATGGCCGAACTCAATGCAGCGTGGACAGCAGCCAGCCAGGACATGTACAATGCCCAGCAGGCAGGCGCGCAGCCGGGAGATAATCCGCAAAACGGAGAGCAGTCTTCAGGCACAGCATCGGGCGACAACGTTACCGATGTTCCCTACGAAGAAGTGAAGTAACAAAACTCGAATGGTCCCCATTATCTAATTAGCTAATTAGTCAATTAGCTAATTAGCTAATGGGGACTGTTCATTCAACGAAATCTACAGTTCATACACATCTTCGTTCACTTCGGATTTTCTCCATCGTACATTTGCAATTCAATTGAGCAAAGTACAGTACTACAAAACGCGACAGAAACACACTTCTTGCTAACGATTCTTGGTGTTCTTCTTACCGGATAGCTCAGACGAATTTTTGAAACTTAAAAATTGGTGTATATGAAAAATGCAGTGACGCCCTCGTTGGTACAGATGAATGAAGACGAACTCAGGCAATTAACAACTGAAGTAAGAGAAACTATCGCGAAGAATTTTGAATTCGACCGCAAGCCCGAAAGAAGGTTCAGCGAAGCGGACCTATGGAATATCCGCAGATCGTGGAGGCCGGCGTCCTTTAGGTTAAGGAGATTCTAGGTAGGTTGGGAGTTTGAGGTTGGAGGTTTGAGGTTGGGTTTAAAAGTTTAAGGGTTTAAAAGTTTAAGGGAGGAAATTATTACAATTCAACTCCCAAACCCATAAACTTTTAAACCCTTAAACCTTTAAACTTTCCCTTCCTACTGCGCTATGTTGGGTCGCCCTTTCAGGGCTTCTATCAAACCTCAAACTCCAAACTCCAAACCCCCAACTCCTAACCCTTAAACCCTTAAACCTTTAAACTACATAATGTCCATCGCCTTCACAAACGAAGTAGTCAGGAAAGGCAGGATCAACGTAAGCCAGGGCCAGTGTGTGATAATCGCCAGTGCAAGCGCAGCGGCAGATGCGAAGAAAATCAACCAGTAAATTCCCCTGTATTTCTTAGTTTGCTCCATTCTGAATGCATTTATTTGCACGCAAAAATAGGGTTGAAGCGCTTAAAAAGGAAATCAATTATTAATTAACCAATTAGTTCACAGGTTAATCAACTCCCCAAAATAAAATCCCTAACCTTGCATGATTTATTTATTTTCGTGTAAATGTGTATCTCGAACACAAAGAGAGGGAATTAACGACAGAACCAACGATTGCGATGAAATTTCATTTCTATCTGCGTTTTCATACTGAATTCGGGGAAAGCCTTTGGATTGGCGGCAATGTTGCCGAACTGGGAAATGATGATCCTTCCCAGGCCCTGCCCATGCAGTATCTGGACAGTGAATTCTGGCAGGTCGGCATCGAAATAAACAGAAAGAGTCTTCCCAAATCTGGCATTTCCTATAAATACTTCCTGAAGAATAAAGACGGAGAACTGATCTCCGAATGGGGAAACGATCGCATAATCGACACGCGACACAAGGAAATCAAAAACATCGAGGTAGTCGACACATGGAATCACGCCGGCGAATTCGGAAATTCATTTTATACAGCTCCCTTTGCTGATGTGTTGCTGAAATCTCCGCGCCAGGGAAAGAAGATCAAGCTCGCAACAGAATTCACGCATGAATTTCGCATCAAGGCCCCGCTGATTCAACCGCATCAGACCGTTTGCCTGCTTGGTAACTGCGATTCACTGCGAAACTGGTCGGAGGACAATCCCAGTCAGCTTACACGTGAGGGACACTGGTGGAAGACGC